>JAIVHR010000039.1 GCA_020200935.1 Sphingomonadales bacterium | reverse complement strand
ACGCTCAGCGGCCCATTGACGGTGCGCTGCTCGTTCTCTTCCTCGAGCCCCGCTTCCATCGCGGCGCGGAAGGCGGCGTCGAGCGCGGCGAGCTTGCCCGCGTTGCCCGAGCGCATATCGACCTCGAACCAGCTTTCGAAGGGAATCGAATTGACCGATGTGCCGCCGCCGATCCGTCCGACGCTGAAGCTCGAGCGCGGACCGCTCAGCGTGATCGGCCGCGCGGATTCGGCGAAATTCTCGATCGCTCGGGCGGCGGCATGATGCGGGTTGGCGGCGCCGAAATCGCCCCAGCTATGGCCGCCCTCGCCGCTGAAGGTGACCTTGTAGCGGTTCGAGCCGACGGCACTGGTGACGAGCCGCGTCTGATCGCCGCCGTCGATGGCGATGAAGCTGTCGGGCCGCTCGGCGCCCTCGCGGAAAAGATGACGGACGCCCGAAAGGTCGCCGAGCCCCTCCTCGCCGACATTGCCGACAAAGACGAGGGCCGCCTCGGTGCGGATGCCGGCCTCGGCGATCGCATCGGCGAGTTCGAGCAGCATCACCATGCCGCGGACATTGTCGCCGATGCCGGGCGCGGTGTAGCGATTCCCCTCGACCGTGACCGAGACGTCGGTTTCGGCCGGAAAGACGGTGTCGATATGGGCGACGACCATGAGCTCGCGCTCGCCCGTCCCTTCGCGCCGCGCGACGACATTACCGGCCTCGTCGATCGTCACCGTTCCGAATTCGGTCGCGCGCAGCATTTCGGCGAAGGCCCGGGCGCGCGCCGCCTCGTTGAAGGGCGGCGCCGGGATCTCGGTCAAGGTGACGAGATCGGCGAGCCTCGCCTCGTGCTCGGCGGCGATATGCGCGAAGGCCGCGGCGACCTCGGCATCGGCCGCGATCGCCTCGATCTCGCCGCTATAGGCTTCGCCGCTCGGCGGCGGCGCCATCGTCGGCTCGTCGCGCGGCGCGGTGGCGCAGGCGGTGGCGAGCAGGGCGAGAGGGACTATCAGGCTACGCAACACGGCGCCGCTCATCCCATCCGCGCCGGTCTCCGTCAACTCAGCAATTGCAGCGCGAGGCCGAGGAGGAAGAGGAGCGCCGCTGGCGCGTCGTCGCGAATTCGGCCGGGGTCAGCCTGCCCGAACCGTCGGCATCGGCGCCGGCGAATCGCTCGGCGGTGCTTACCGCCCATTCCTCGAAGGTCAGGTAATTGTCGCCATTGGCGTCGAGCCGCCGGAAAGCCGCCGTCCGCGTGCTCATCATCTCGGTACGGGTGATGACATTGTCGCGATTCCGATCGTAGCGGAAGAAGCGGCGTTGCTCGCGCGTCAGCTCGGTCGCCTCGGGCGGCGGCGGACCGCGGCCGGCAGGCTCGCCGGCGGCCGTCGGGTCACTCTCGGGCGTCGGCGGCGGCGCGGCCGGCGCCGGCGGCGGCTCCTGCCGCGCGGTTCCCTGCCAGACGAACAGCCCGGCCGCCGTCAGCAGCAATGCCGAAGCGACGCCTGCCAGATAGCGCAACATCGATACCCCCTCTTCCTCGGCCAACCTACTGAAAATCGGCCCGAAGACAATGCCTCAATAGCCGGTCAGCCGGTGCCGCACCATCCGCAACACACGGCCCGGCGCGCCCTGGCGCCGGCGACGCGGATCTCCGGCGGCATCGCGCCGGGCGAGCGCGACCAGCGCGCCGAGCGCGCGCAGCCGGACCGGCCAGCGGCGGATATCGAGCCTTTGCAGCTCCGCATGCGCCATCGCCGCCGCCTCCCCGGCCAGCGCGCCGTCGGAGATGTTCGCGGCGAGATCGACCAGCGCCCAACCCGCGCCGGCCTGTTCGAGACCGGCGATACTTCCGTCGAGGATCGCGGCCGAAAGCCCGAACAGCCGCGCGCCGCGTTCGCGGGCGAAGCGCGCCAGCTCCGCTTCGCCGATCGGCGCCTGGAGCAAGGCGTGCCAGCCTTCGGCGAGCGCGCCCCATTGCCCGGCCGCGGCGGCATCCCCGCCGAGCGACGCGGCGATCTCTTCGAGCAGCGGTTCGGCCGGCACCCTCTCGCCGATCGCATCGAGCGCCTCGCGCCACCAGAGCAGCCGCATCTCGCCGATCGCCGGCTCGCCGGTGCTGGCGACGATGCCGCCCATCTTCTCGTCGAGCGACCACAAGGCGCGCAGCACCGCGCGCTTTTCGCGCGGCGCATAATGCAGCGCCAGCTCGCGCTCGCTGTCGCTCAGCCGATCCATCGCATCCTTTCGCCGTTGCTGACCGATGCGCTTAGCGCGCGGTTAACCCGGTTTACCGCCCGGATTGTTAACCCGCGGCATGGGATTCCCCGCGCTTCAGCGCCTTGGGGGACCCGAATATGCGCGAAAATACGAGCTGGAAAGCCCGGCACCGACGCTCGCGCAATCGCGAGGCCCCGGGCTGCCGCCCCGCGCAACATGGCAACCGCCGCGTTAACCTTACCCGCAAGGACAACGTTAGGCGTGGTTCCCCTACCAACCGGCGCATGACGAACGAGGTCCGTGCACATGGCTGACGAAAACAGGAAATCGCGAGGCTTTCTGTCGCGCCTGCTCCACGATCGGCGTGGCAACACGCTGGCGATGGCGGGCGCCGCCTTGGTGCCGATCGCCGGCATGATCGGCTCGGGGCTCGATATGGCGCGCGCTTATATGGCCGAGGCCAAGCTGCAGAATGCCTGCGACGCCGGTGCGCTGGCCGCCCGCCGGACGATGGAGGGCGCGGATTTCACGAGCGATGTCGAGGAAGAGGGCGAACGCTTCTTCGACTTCAACTTCCCGGCCTCGACGATGAGCGCCGAGAATGTGACGCGCACCGTCGCGCAGGATGACGATTCCGATACGACCGTCGTCGTCACCGCGAGTGCCGACATCCCGACCACCATCATGAGCCTGTTCGGCAAGGACACGATTCCGATCACCGTGACCTGCAACGCCGACAATGACTATGGCAACAACGACATCATGGTCGTGCTCGACGTCACCGGCTCGATGAACTGTGCTCCGGGCGTCTCGGGAAGCTGCGGGAATACCGAGCAGCCGGGATCGAAGGCGAGCCGGCTGCGCGCGGGCGCCCAGGGACTCTACAACGCCCTTGCCGGCGCCAGCAACACGCGCACGCGCTTCGGGCTGATGCCCTATTCGGTGACCGTCAATGTAGGCCGGCGGCTGCTCAATCGGGATATCCTCAAATCGACCTACCACTATCAATGCGACGGAACCGATTGGTACTACGGGACCGAATATTGCTCCGGTGGGAAATCGCTATCGCCGGTGCATATCGACGACACGCAATGGGCGGATTCGAACGCCAATCTCGGAATACGCAATTGGCGGCAGAGCGGCGCTGCCTGCGTCGAAGAGCGGCCGAGTTCCGGAAATAGTGCAAACCCCATCGTCATCGGCACTTCGGTGAGCCAGGACGATATCGATGCCCGGGCCGCCAACGGCAACGATACGGCACGTCAATGGGGCCGCTACGATCCCGAGCGGGTCGTCACTGATAGCCCGTGGTATAGCCTGTCGACCGCCAGCGGCGCCTGCCCGGCCGAGGCGGTGAAGTTGCGCACCTTCGGATCCCAGAATGCCTTTAACAATGCCGTGGCGTCGGCGACGGCCAATCTCAGGGGCAACACCTATCACGATGTCGGCATGATCTGGGCTGCGCGGTTCCTGTCTTCGACCGGCATTTTCGCAAGCGACAATCCCACCGAATGGGATGGCGTCCCGGTTGCCAAGCACATTGTCTATCTCACCGACGGCGAACTCGTCGTGAACGGCAGCACCTATTCGACCTACGGGATCGAAAGTGCCTACGACCGACTCCAGGGCTCGGGAAGCCAACCCGCGCAACACATCGCGCGTTTTCATGCGGCCTGCAGTCGGGCCAAGTCGATGGGCATGACGATCTGGGTCATCGCCCTGGATGTCGGTTCGACCGGAGACATCTCGCCCTGCGCAACGAGCGGGGATCATTTCTTTACCAGCGATGGCTCTGATCTCGAGGAAGTCTTCGCGCGCATCGGCCAGGGAATCGGCCGGCTGAGGCTCACGCAATGAACCGGATTTTCGCTCCCCTGCGCAAGCTGCGCGACGATAGCCGCGGCATGGCGCTGACCGAGTTCGGGCTGATCCTGGTGCCGCTGATGATCGTGCTGCTCGGCGCCTTCGATCTCGGCTACCAGGCCTATGTCCGCGCCGTGTTGCAGGGCGCGCTCAACGATATCTCGCGCACCGCATCGGTCGAAAGCCCCGGCCTCGGCGGGAGCGGCACGATCGAGGAGCAGATCGCCGCGGCGATCGAGGAGCGCGTCGACGGCATCGCCCGCCACGCGACCTACACGATCGAGCAGACCAATTATTACGAATTCACCGGCGTCAATGCGAGTGAGAAGCTGATCACCGATTTCAACGACAATGGCGAATATGACAGCGGCGACTGTTTCGAGGATCTGAACGGCAATGGCAGCTTCGACGAGCAGGCCGGCCGAACCGGCCGCGGCGGCGCCGACGATGTCGTCTTCTACGAGGTGACGGTGGAGATGCCGCGGCTGGTGCCGGTCACCGGCCTGATCGGCGTGCCCGACAATTACACGATCAACGCCAACGCCGCGATCCGCAACCAGCCCTATGCCAATCAGGCAGAGCCGGAGACGGTTTGCGCATGACCCGCCGAAAACCCCCTCGCCCTTCGCGCCTGCTGCGCCGCCTTCGCCGCGATGAGCGCGGCATCGCGCTCACCGAGTTCGCGATTTCGTTGCCGCTGCTGCTGACGCTGATTCTCGGCGGCCTCGAGACGGCCAACCTGGCGCTCGCCCATTTGCGCGTCAGCCAGATCGCGATGACAGTCGCCGACAATGCCGGGCGCGTCGACACGGTGATCGACGAATCGAATATCTACGAGGTCTTCGCCGGCGCCGAACTGATCGGCGAGGCGATCGACTTCGGGAATAACGGCCGGATCGTGCTGTCCTCGCTGCAGCATAATGGCCAATCGGGTTCGAACGAAGGCCAGATGATCAACTGGCAGCGCTGCGATGGAACGCTGGATATCGACCCGGCCTATGGCGTCGAAGGCGACGGCGAGGACGACGATTCGCTCGAGGACGGTCTCGGCCCGTCCGGCAACTCGATCACCTCATCCGTTACGAGAGCGCCTTCAACGTCCGCGAGCGGGTCAACCAGGACATCACCAACACGCAAAGCCTGCCCGTCAACGAGTGCGACTAGCAGTTCGCCGGCGGCCTTCGCGTTATGCCAAAATCGTCATGCCGGGGTGAGTGACTTCCGTCCCCCGATTCCGTCATGCCGGACTTGATCCGGCATCCAGAGCCACAGGCGCCATCGCTTGCCGCCCTGGACCCCGGATCAAGTCCGGGGTGACGACCGGATCAAGTCCGGGGTGACGACCGGATCAAGTCCGGGGTGACGAAACGATACCCCTACCGGTAACACACCGCCTTCGCCGCCTTCACCACCTTGTCGACATCGACGAGCGCGAGTCTTTCGAGATTGGCGGCGTAGGGCATCGGCACATCCTCGTTGGTGACGCGGGTGACCGGGGCATCGAGATCGTCGAAGCCCTCCTCCATGCAGATCGCCGCGATCTCCGAGGCGATCGAACAGGTCGGCCAGCCTTCCTCGACGACGACCATCCGGTTGGTGCGCTTGAGACTTTCGAGCACCGCAGCCTTGTCGAGCGGGCGCAAGGTGCGAAGGTCGATGATGTCGGCCTCGATCCCCTCGCCTGCCAGCCTTTCCGCCGCTTCCAGCGCGATGCCGACGCCGATCGAATAGCTGACCAGCGACACGTCCGAGCCTTCGCGCACCCGGCGCGCCTTGCCGATCGGCACCGTCCAGTCGTCGAGCTCGGGGACCTCGAAACTGTGGCCGTAGAGCAGCTCGTTTTCGAGGAAGACGACCGGGTCTTCGCTGCGGATCGCGGATTTGAGCAGTCCCTTGGCGTCGGCCGCCGAATAGGGAGAAATCACCACGAGTCCAGGGACGCTCGCATACCAGGGCCCGTAATTCTGGCTGTGCTGGGCGGCGACGCGGGAGGCGGCGCCGTTGGGGCCGCGAAACACCACCGGGCAGCGCATCTGGCCGCCCGACATGTAATTGGTCTTGCCGGCCGAATTGACGATATGGTCGATCGCCTGCATGGCGAAATTGAAGGTCATGAATTCGACGATCGGGCGCAATCCGCCCATCGCCGCGCCGGTGCCGACGCCGGCAAAGCCATATTCGGTGATCGGCGTGTCGATCACCCGCTTGGGCCCGAATTCGTCGAGCAGCCCCTGGGTGACCTTGTAGGCGCCCTGATATTCGGCGACTTCCTCGCCCATCACGAAGACGCGGTCGTCGGCGCGCATCTCCTCGGCCATCGCGTCGCGCAGCGCCTCGCGGACGGTCTGCGTGACCATCGAGGTGCCTTCGGGGATATCGAGATCGGCGCGCGGCTTGGCCTCGCTGGCGTCGTCGAGCACATTCGTCGGCTCGGTCGCCGCGGTTTCGCCGTCGTCCGATTTCTCGCCCTCGTCGGTCTCCTGGCCGTCCTCCTCCTCCTCCGACTTGGCATCCTCGTCCGCCTCGCCGGAATCCGATTTCTCGTCGTCTTCGGCACTCTTGTCGGCCGGCGCCTCGATCTCGCTCGCATCCTCGCCCTCTTCGGCGATCAGCGCGATAACCGTGCCGACCTTGACCTCGTCGGTGCCCTCCTCGACCAGGATCTTCGCCAAGGTCCCCTCGTCGACGGCCTCGAATTCCATCGTCGCCTTGTCGGTCTCGATCTCGGCCATGATGTCACCGGCGGCGATCGCATCGCCCTCCTTGACCAGCCACTTGGCGAGCGTCCCCTCCTCCATCGTCGGCGAGAGCGCGGGCATCTTCAATTCAATCGGCATCGGTAACGGTCCTTCCTAGTGCTCCTGCGCAGGCAGGAGCCCAGGGCGGCTGAACGGGCCGCTTGCGGCTCTGGGTTCCTGCTTTCGCAGGAACACGGAAATGCTCGATCGGCATCAGTAACTCTCCACCAGCACGTCGGTGTAGAGTTCCTCGGGTTCGGGCTCGGGCGCGCTTTCGGCGAAGTCGGCGGCCTCGGCGACGACGCCCTTGATCTCCTTGTCGATCGATTTGAGCTCCTCCTCGGAGACGCCGGCCTTGTCGAGATCCTTCTTGATGCCCTCGATCGGATCGGATTTATCGCGCATCGACTGGACCTCCTCGCGCGATCGGTATTTGGCCGGATCGGACATCGAATGGCCGCGATAGCGGTAGGTCTTCAATTCGAGGATGATCGGCCCCTTGCCCGCGCGCACCCAGTCGATCGCGACCTCGGCCGCGCCGCGCACGTCGAGCACGTCCATGCCGTTGATCTGGAGGCCCGGAATGCGAAAACTGTCGCCGCGCTTGAACAGCTGGTCCTCGGCCGAGGAACGGTTGACGCTGGTGCCCATCGCATATTGGTTATTCTCGATGACGAAGATGATCGGCAGTTTCCAGAGCTCGGCCATGTTGAAGGCCTCGTAGACTTGGCCCTGGTTGGCCGCGCCGTCGCCGAAATAGGCGAGGCAGAGCCCGCCGTCCTCGCGATATTTATGCGCGAAGGCGAGGCCGGTGCCGAGCGGCACCTGCGCGCCGACGATGCCGTGGCCGCCATAAAAGCGCTTTTCGACCGAGAACATGTGCATCGAGCCGCCCTTGCCGCCCGCATTGCCGGCGGCGCGGCCGGTCAGCTCGGCCATGATCTCCTTGGGATCGAGGCCGTAGGCGAGCATGTGGCCGTGATCGCGATAGCCGGTGATGACGCTGTCGAGATCGCCGTCGAGCGCGCTCTGCAACCCGACCGCGACCGCTTCCTGGCCGATATAGAGATGGCAGAAGCCGCCGATCAGCCCGAGGCCGTAAAGCTGCCCGGCCTTCTCCTCGAAGCGGCGGATCAGCAGCATCTGGCGATAATAGGCGAGCAGCTGGTCCTTGTCGGCCTCGTAGCGGTCGGGCTGCGGCGGGCGCTCGCGCTCGGCCTCTTTCGATTCGCTTTTCTTTTTCGCTGGTTGCTTGGCCAAGGAGGGCCCTTCCCTGTTCGTGTCGCGCGGCTCGGACGGTCGAGCGGCATATGGCCGAGCAAACGCAATTCCGCAACGCCGGTCACCGGGAAAATGGCCGCGCCGGGCGATTGTTCCGGGGACCGTTTGTCCCGCGCGCCCTCCCATTCGTCCTGAGCTTGCCCCTTCCCGTTCGTCCTGAGCTTGTCGAAGGGCGATTGGCACTTCGCTTGCCGGCATAAGGCCCACGCCCTTCGACTTCGCTCAGGACGAACGGCAGGTGGTCTGGATGCGGTGACGCGCCGACGGAACCGCGCGGCGAAAGTATCAGTCGAGCGGCAGGATATGCTCGTCGTCGCGGATCTGCCCGGTGTTGCGGCGCACCAGCTCCTCGGCGAGATCGGGATCGACGCCCTCGGGGCTCAGCAGCTCGACGCGGTTGGCGATCGTGTCGCGCTCCTCATAGAGCGCCGCGAGCTCGATCTGCCGCAGCTCGCGCTGCTGCGCATAATCGCCCCAGGCCAGGAGGCCGTTGGGCCCGAGCAGCGCATAGCCGGCGAAATTGGCGATGACGAGCAACGCGACCGCGGGGGCCGCGGCAGCCTTGAGCGTATTCGCGAGAGTGCGGGGGCGCGTCGCCATGAACCCCTTGAATCACAGGTGATTCGCGGATTCAAGGCAATTCGTAAGGATTGCGGCGAATGGAATCGCGTTCCGAAGACATATAAAGTTTACAGCGTGCAGCCTTTAGACGTTTAGACCTCAGAGATCGGCGCCTCGTTCGAACGCATCTTCCGCAGCATATAAGAGCCGCCGTTCAAAGAGGCACAGGGATGTTGGAACTGTTCGAAAACTCGTCGCGGAATGGAACCTGAGACCAAGACCCGATCCCCGGCAACAGAAAAGGAAAATTCACTGGCCCTAACGCGTTCTATAAAGGGTTCGACCGGATACCCCTCATCCTCCTTGCGACACTCGGAAACGTGGATGGAAAAATAGATTTCCCAGTCTTTTATCACTTCTGCCGACGGTCGAGGTATTTCGATCGATACCAGGCCCTCGTTGGTGTCAGTTTCTTCATACTTGGCCGAGAGGATGTCGGCTTGATATGTGCAAGCCGACACAAGACTGCCCGCTACGCTTGCCAGCGCAATTCTTTTCGTGACACTTTTCATCCAGGCACCGAACAACACCTACCGCAAAATCTCCCGCCCCGCATAGTGCGCGCGTTCGCCGAGTTCCTCCTCGATGCGGATCAGCTGGTTGTATTTGGCGGTGCGGTCGGAGCGGGAGAGGCTGCCGGTCTTGATCTGGCCGCAGCCGGTGGCGACGGCGAGGTCGGCGATCGTCGCATCCTCGGTCTCGCCCGAACGGTGCGACATGACGGCACTGTAGCCGGCCTCCTGCGCCATCTTCACCGCGGCGAGCGTCTCGGTCAGCGTGCCGATCTGGTTGAGTTTGATCAGGATCGAATTGGCGAGGCCGCGCTCGATGCCCATCCTCAGCCGATCGACATTGGTGACGAAGAGATCGTCGCCGACCAGCTGGATCTTGTCGCCGAGCCTATCGGTCAGCGCCTTCCAGCCCGCAAAGTCATCTTCGGCCATGCCGTCCTCGATCGAGAGGATCGGGTAGTTTTCGCACAGCTCGGCCAGATAATCGGCCATTTCGGCGGGCGAGAGCGAGCGCCCCTCCCCCGCGAGGACATACCGGCCGTCCTTGAAGAATTCGGTCGCCGCGCAATCGAGCGCGATCATGACATCGCCGCCGGCTTCGTAGCCCGCCTTGCCGATCGCGCCGATCAGGAAATCGAGCGCGTCGCTGGTCGCGCCGATATCCGGCGCGAAGCCGCCTTCGTCGCCGACCGCGGTCGAATGGCCGGCATCGCGCAGCTGTTTCTTCAGCGTGTGGAAAATTTCGGCGCCCCAACGCACCGCCTCGGTCAGGCTGCAGGCGCCGACCGGCATGATCATGAATTCCTGAAAGTCGATCGGATTGTCGGCATGCTCGCCGCCATTGATGATGTTCATCATCGGCACCGGCAGCGTCGTCGCCTCGTCACCGCCGACATGGGCATAAAGCGGCTTGACCGCCGAGGCGGCCGCCGCCTTGGCCACAGCGAGGCTCACGCCGAGGATCGCATTGGCGCCGAGCCGGGCCTTGTTGCCGGTGCCGTCGAGTTCGATCATCGCCCGGTCGATCGCTGCCTGATCGCCGGCGTCGCTGCCCTTGAGCGCCTCGAAGATCTCGCCATTCACCGCCG
>JAIVHR010000333.1 GCA_020200935.1 Sphingomonadales bacterium | reverse complement strand
ATCAGCAAGTTCCCGCTCTGGATGTAGGTCTGGGGGTTGCCGAAGCCGAGCTTTTCGCAAAGCGCGCGCAGCTCCGCCATCGGCAGCGTGCGGCCGCCGACATTCACCGCGCGCATCAGGACGACCAGTTCGCTCATCCCCCTCCTTGACCTCGGGCGTCCCTTCGGCGAACCAGCCGCATGGCCGATCCCTCCAAGCTCGAGCGCCGCGGGCTGCTCTATGTGCTCTCTTCGCCGAGCGGCGCGGGCAAGTCCACCATCGCGCGCATGCTGCTGGGCTCGGACAGCGAGATCGCGATGTCGGTCTCGGCGACCACCCGCCCGATCCGCGAGGGCGAGGAGGACGGGGTCGATTATCATTTCGTCGATAATGCCGAGTTCGACCGGCTGGTGGCGCAGGACGCCTTCCTCGAATGGGCGCATGTCTTCGATCACCGCTACGGCACCTTGCGCAGCGAAATCGAAAAATCGCTCGCTGGCGGGCGCGATGTGCTGCTCGATATCGACTGGCAGGGGACGCAGCAATTGAAGCAGGTCGATCCCGACATCGTCCGCGTCTTCGTGCTGCCACCCTCTTTGCGCGAATTGCGCCGGCGGCTCGAACATCGCGGCACCGACAGCGAGGAGGTCGTCGCCCGCCGGATGGAGCGTGCCGCCGCCGAGATCAGCCACTGGGCCGAATATGATTACGTGCTGATCAACGACGATGCCGAGATCTGCGCGGCGAAGGCCGGGGCGATCCTCGATGCCGAACGGCTCAAGCGCGAGCGGCGCACGGGTCTCGTCGATTTCGTTCGGACGCTGACGGGGTAGACAATACTCTTTTCATCATCGCTCGGTCGGCCTAGCCTGCATGTAACGGAACAGGGGAGGGTTATATGATCAAGGTCGTGCTCGGGTCGGTCGTTGCGGCGGTCGTCATGTTCATACTCGGCTTCGTCTTCTACGCGCTGCTCGGCAGCATCCCGGTCGGCGATGTCGGCGACAGCGAGGCGGCCGCGATCCAGAGCGTGCTCGCCGCCAATATCGAGCCCGAAGGCGCGCGCACGGTGATGGTGCCGTCGGGTTCGGGCGAGGTCCAGCAGCGCATGTATCTCGAGGGGCCGATCTCGATGATCCATTACAACCCGCAAGGTCAGGAGATCGGCGGCGCGACGACGATGCTCGGCGGCTTCATCCATTTCCTGATCTCGGCCTTGATCCTGGGCGGCGCGCTCTACAGCATGG
>JAIVHR010000332.1 GCA_020200935.1 Sphingomonadales bacterium | reverse complement strand
ACGAGGGTTTCGTAGCCGGCCTCGATCAGGTCGGGAATGACGCCCCAGAGCACAGTTTGTTCGTTGAACAGATCGGCCTCGGTCTCCTGCCGGAAGCTCGATTCGATGATCCCGGCCCGGCCGCTGCCGAGCCCGGCGGCATAGGCCAGGGCGAGGTCGTGCGCGCGCCCGCTGGCATCCCGGCCGACGCCGATCAAGGTGATCATCCCCTTGCCGGCGAGATAGTCGGCGCGCAGCGCGCTGCCCGGGCCCTTGGGCGCGACCAGCAGCACATCGAGATCGGCGCGCGGCTCGATCAGCCCGAAATGGATGTTGAGGCCGTGAGCGAAGACCAGCGCGGCGCCCTCGCGCAGCTGCTCATGCAGCGAAGCCGCGTAGATCTCGGCCTGGAGCTCGTCGGGCACGGCGAGGGTGACGATATCGGCCCAGCCCGCCGCCTGTTCGACACTCATCAGGAGAAATCCCGCTTGCTCCGCCTTGGCCCGGCTCGCCGAGGCTTCGGGAAGCGCCACCGCCACCTCTTCCACCCCGCTGTCGCGCAAATTGAGCGCATGGGCGTGGCCCTGGTTGCCATAGCCGACGATGGCGATCCTGCGCGCGCGGATGAGGCCGAAATCGGCGTTTTCGTCGCGAAAGACGCGCATCAGGCCTGCTGCCGTTTTTTCGGCCGGTGCCAATAGTCGCTGATCCGCACCCAATAATGGGCGGCGATATAGACGCAGATCGGGAAGGCGAAGAGCCCGGCCACCCACCAGGGCCAGCCCCAGATATTGTGCGCGCCGAGATAGGCGAGCACCGGCAGCGCCGGCCAGAGCTTGAAGAGGATGATCGCCGCCAGCGCGATCACCGCGATGCCCCAATGCATCTGCGATTCGAGCGCGACGAGGTTAGCCGCGGCGAGGATGGCGAGATAGGCCGCGCCGAGGACGATAGTGCCGATCGAGAATATTTCGCGCATGTCGCGGGCGTCCTTAGCCCGGCTCGCGCGCGAGGGAAATGGGGGAAACGGATACTCCCGTTCGTCCTGAGCGCTGCCGAAGGCAGCAGTCGAAGGGCGGGCCGCAGGCGCCGTCGCTTGTTGCTCGCCGTTGACCTGCGGTCGCCTTCGGCCCGACAAGCTCAGGACGAAGGGAGGAGTAGACGGAGTCGTTAACCCAGGCTTCTCGCAAGACGTTCAAGCGCCTCGGCGAATTGCGTTTCATCCGCCCGCTGCCAGTCGGCGGGGGGCTGGCGGCG
>JAIVHR010000154.1 GCA_020200935.1 Sphingomonadales bacterium | reverse complement strand
CCGCAGCTCGTCATGCCAGGGACCGTCATCGAGCCGGATGTTGATGAAGCCGGGACCGGCGACTTCGGCGCTCGCGACGCCCTCGATCCGGGCGAGCTTGGGCGCGATCAGGCTCGCCAGCTCGCGCGGATTCCTGCCCGCGGGCCCGGCCAGCACCATCGCCGCGTTGGTCGCGAGATCGTTGAGATAAAAGGCGATCCTGTGCGGCTCATGCGCGGCGGCGGCGCTCTCGACAATGCGCGGAAATTGCGCGGCGCGCTTGACCAGCCCCAGTTCCTCGGCATCGAGCCGGGACAGGTCGGGCTGACCCTCGTCGAGCGCGATCCCCTCCTCTTCGGCCCGGCGATGGACCGAGCGGATCCGCGCATGGGCATATTGGACATAGAAAACCGGATTGTCCTTCGACGCCTCGACCACCTTGGCGAAATCGAAATCCATCTGCGCATCGGACTTGCGGGTCAGCATGGTGAAGCGGACGACATCCTTGCCGACCTCCTCGACGACATCGGCGAGGGTGACGAAGCTCCCCGAGCGTTTCGACATCTTGACCGGCTCGCCGTCGCGCAGCAGCCGCACCATCTGGACGAGCCTGACATCGAATTCGGTCTTGCCGCCGGTCAGCGCCTCGACCGCGGCGGTGATCCTTTTGACCGTCCCCGCATGGTCGGCGCCCCAGATATCGATCAGCACATCGGCATCCTCGGCCTTCTGATAATGATAGGCGAGGTCGGTGCCGAAATAGGTCCAGCTGCCGTCCGACTTGCGGATCGGCCGGTCCTGATCGTCGCCGAAGCGGGTCGAGCGGAACAGCGGCAGCTCGACCGGTTCCCAATCTTCGGCAGCCTTGCCCTTGGGCGGCTCGAGCAAGCCGTCATAGACGAACCCCGCCGCGCGCAGCTGCCTTTCGGCGGCCTCGTGCTTGCCCGCCGCCTGCACGGCGGCTTCGGAGGCGAAGACGTCGTGGTGGATGCCGAGCAGCGCCAGATCCGCGCGGATCCGGTCCATCATCATCGCGACCGCGCGCTCGCGAAACGGCGCAAGCCATTGCTCTTCGGGGGCGCCGACATATTGCTCGCCGAATTCATCGGCGAGCGCCTCGCCGACCGGCTCGAGATAGTCGCCCGGATAGAAACCCTCGGGAATATCGCCGATATCCTCGCCGAGCGCCTCGCGATAGCGAAGATGGGCGGAGCGGGCGAGAGTATCGACCTGGCCACCCGCATCGTTGACATAATATTCG
>JAIVHR010000038.1 GCA_020200935.1 Sphingomonadales bacterium | reverse complement strand
CCGCACCGCCTGTGTCGTGGATTCCTGCCTTCGCGAACATGACCTGTTGGGCTAGGCTTCCCGGATGATCCGCGCGCTCAAGGTCCTTTTCAAATTCATACTCTGGTTCCTGCTGGTCACGATCGTCTGGGTGCTCGCCTATCGCTTCGTGCCGCCGCCGGTGACCGCGACGATGATCCTCGACGGCCACGGCATTACCAAGGACTGGATGAGCCTGTCCCGGATGGATCCCGACATGGCGGTCGCCGCGGTCGCCGCCGAGGACGGCAATTTCTGCCTGCATGACGGCTTCGACTATACGGCGATCCGCGAGGTGTGGCGCGAGCGGCAGAGTGGCGTCCGGCGCCGCGGCGGCTCGACGATCAGTCAGCAGACCGCCAAGAACGCCTTTCTCTGGCAGGGCGGCGGCTGGTTCCGCAAGGGCCTCGAAACCTATTTCACCGCGCTGATCGAGCTGACCTGGCCCAAACGGCGGATCGTCGAGGTCTATCTCAACATCGCCGAGACCGGGATCGGCACCTATGGCGTCAACGCCGGGGCGATGCGCTATTTCGACCATGATGCGAGCCGGCTGAGCGAAAGCGAGGCGGCGCGGATCGCCGCCGTATTGCCCGATCCCAAGCGCCGGCCGGGCCGCAACCCGTCGGGCTGGACGGCGCGCTACGGTACGATGATCGAGCGCCGGATGCGGCAAATCCGCGGCAGCGAATCCACCGCCTGTCTTTGACTATTCCTCCGGGGTGAGCGAATCGGCGGCCCGATCCGCCGCATCGCCGGCTTGCTGCGCGGCGTCGCCGACCTGACTGGCCGCCTCGCTGACCGCATCGGCCTCGACCGCCTCGGTCTGGTTGAACTCGCTGAACAGATAGATGCCGGCGATCACCGCGATGACGAGGATCACGGCGATGATCCAGCCCGCACCGCCGCCGCGGCGTTCGACCACCGTGGTATGGGGCTCGCTTTCGGAATGCTCGACGACGCGCTCCGTCGTCACGCCGTCGTCGCGCTCGGTAATTCTTTCATCGACCATAGAAACCTCCATCGTTTCGCCCGGTCAACGACGGGCCGCGACGGCGGTTCCCAATATTCGTATACCTTATTGAAATAATTATCTAAAATGGCAGCTTGAAACCGGGCGGCAGGGGCAGGCCGCTGGTCATCTTGCTCATCTCTTCCTGGCTCCTGGCGTCGGCCTTGGATCTGGCGTCGTTGATCGCCGCGGCGATCAGATCCTCGAGCACCGGCTTTTCCTCGGCCGTCATCAGACTGTCGTCGATCTCGACGCCCTTGATCTCGCCCTTGGCGGTCGCGCGGACCTTGACCAGCCCGCCACCGGCCGCCCCCTCGACCTCGATATTGGCAAGGTTTTCCTGCGCCTTCTGCAGCTCTTCCTGAACGCTCTGCGCGGCCTTCATGATGTCTTCGAGATTTTTCACGTCAGCTCCTATTCGCCTCCGGCGAGTTTGTAATCGAGAAGTTCGGCCTCGGGAAACGCCTCCATCGCCGCCTTGACGACCGGCGTATCGAGAACCGCCCGGCGGGCGTTGCGTTCCGCCTGCTGTTCCTGTTCGCGCAGCGAGGGTTCGGCATCGCCGTCGCCGAGCGACACGCTCCAGTGCCCACCGGTCAGCGCCTTGAGCGAAGCGGCGATGTCGCGCACTTCCTCCTGCTCGATCGGCTGGAGCGGTTTGACGACGAGTTCGGGCGGCGCATAGCGGATCAGCCCGACCTGGTCGTGGAGCCGCACCGCGAGGATGTGGTTGCCGCTCGCCTCGAGCGCCGCGATCAGCGCGGCGAAGCTGGTGGGCGCACCGTCGGGCTTGTCGCCCCCGGACTTCGGCGCGCCGTTCGCGGCTTTCGGGGGCGCGGCGGACAGATCGACGCCTTCGAGCTTGCGCGCGAGTTCGCCCGGATCGGGCAGCGAGGCGGCATGGACGATTCTGAGCAAAGCCATCTCGGCCGCTTCCAGCGGCATCGCCGCGGTCTCGACCTCATGCAGCCCCTTGAGCAGCAGCTGCCAGAGCCGGTGGAGCGGCGCGAAACCGAGCTTCCCCGCCCAATCGGCGAAAGCCGCGCGCTCCTCGGCTGAAATCGCCCGGTCGCCCTCGCCGCCGACCTTCATCCGCACCACCGCATGGGTAATTTCGAGCAGCCCGCGAAACAGCGCCGCCGGATCGACGCCGAGATCGTATTGCGCATCGATCTGCGCCAGCACCGCCTCGGCATCGGCTTCGAGCAGCGCATTATAGAGATCGCGTATCGCGCCGCGATCCGACAGACCGAGCATGTCGTGGACCTGCGCCGCGGTGACGGTCTCGGCCGAATGGGCGATCGCCTGATCGAGCATCGACAGTCCGTCGCGCACCGAGCCCTCGGCCGCCCTGGCGATCAGCGTCAGCGCTTCATCCTCGGCATCGACGCCCTCCTGCCCGGCGACCCAGCGGAAATGTTCGACCAGCCGCTCGGCGGCGATGCGCCTGAGATCGAAACGCTGGCAGCGCGACAGCACCGTCACCGGCACCTTGTTGACCTCGGTCGTCGCGAAGATGAACTTCACATGCGGCGGCGGCTCTTCGAGCGTCTTCAACAACGCATTGAAGGCGTTCTTCGAAAGCATGTGGACTTCGTCGATGATATAGACCTTGTAGCGCGCCGAAACCGCCGCATAGCGCACGGCATCGATGATCTCGCGGATATCGTCGACGCCGGTATGCGAGGCGGCGTCCATCTCGACGACGTCGATATGGCGCCCTTCGGCGATCGCCCGGCAGGGCTCGCAGGCGCCGCAGGGATCGATCGTCGGCTCGCCCTCGCCGTCGGGCCCGATACAGTTCAAGGCCTTGGCGATCAGCCGCGCGGTCGTCGTCTTTCCGACCCCGCGCACCCCGGTCAGCAGGAAGGCATGGGCGAGCCGATCGCGCTTGATCGCGTTGGCGAGCGTCTGGACGACGGCATCCTGGCCGATCAGCGCATCGAAGCTCTGCGGCCGGTATTTGCGGGCGAGGACGCGGTAATCATGGGCGGATTCGGATGGCGCCGGCTGCGGCGGTTCGTCGAGCCCGAGCACGGGCCCGTCACCGGCCGGGGCGTCCGTCACATCGGTCATCGTATCGGGAGAATCAGACATCGCGCGAGACTAGCCTTCCCCGCACACGGAGTCGAAGCGGTTATCGACGGAGCCGTCGCGGCGCGCGCAAAGCGCTTAAGTTCGCACGTGGATGACACATGCTTTACACTGCGGCGGCTTACGATGGGCTGGCAGGGATTCCCCCGGGCAAGGAAAAAGGGGGCGACGCGGAAAACGGCTTTCGACGTCACGCGGGGCCTGATCCGGCATCCGGAGCCGCGAGCGGCGTCGCCTGCCGCGCTGGACCCCGGAGTAAGTCCGGGGTGACGGGCCAGGGGGCTTAAGTTGACATATTTGACATTGGGTCGGGCCGAGACCTTCGGCGCCCGGACCCTGTTGGCCGCCGGGTCGGCCGGCGGCCGCACAAATGGCAAGAATATCCCCCTGATCAGCATGGCAACAAGCATCGCTCACGTCCCGCGAACAAAAGAGGAACAATACACCAGGCCAAGGGATGTAGGAAAGAAAAAAGTGGGAGCCGGAACGACCCGCGGCGAATTCGTTACGGCTGCTTCCTTCCGGATCTGACCGGGTTGGCGAAAGCCACGTCCGCCCGACTCCCGCGGGGGATATGGCGAGCCTCGTCTCGAAGGGCAAGGGTCAGGCGATATGATCGCTTTCGCGCATCCGCTTGTGCAGGATGCGCACGATGCGAATCTCGTGCCGAACCACGCGATAATAGGCGACGTGACTGATATAAGAGAACCGCCGGAGGCCGGGGGACATCGAGTCTGCCGGCGACCCGATCCGCGGATGCCGGGTGAGGTCCTGCAGGCGATCGCGCAAAAGCTGTACGTAACGCTCGGCTTGCTCGATTCCCCATCGTTCGACACTGAAACGGATGATCGCGCGAAGGTCCGCCTCCGCCTCGTCCGACAGGATTAATTGCATTCGGCGCGGATGGCGGCGAATTCGCTCTCCACGATCTCGTCTATCGTCGAAGCGCTGTCGGCGGAGGCATCGCCTTTCGACACCGCGGCGCGGATCATGTCCCGCTCGCGCTGATCATAGCGAATGAGATCGCGGATATAGTCGCTCGCATTCGCGAACGAGCCTGCTTTCACCTGTTCCTCCACATGCGATTTCATGTCGTCGGGAAGAGAAATATTCATCGTCGCCATGCCGCTCATATAGCCGATTTGGCAAAGTTTGGCAAGATTGGAGGCGAAGTCCGGCGACCGAACGACCCCGATCAGCGCGAAGCCGCTACCGGTCCAGCGATTCCGGCGATCCTTGATAGGGAGGGGTTAGGGGTGGGGTGACCTCTCGGCTTACTCTATCGCTTGTAATGGAAGCACCAAACCGAGAGGTCGCCCCCACCCAACCCTCCCCCATCAAGGGGGAGGGCTAGGATTCGGTATCCGCGCCGCAATCACCTCCCCTGCATATTGTGCACCGCGCCGGGGATCCGGACGGTCAGGCTTTCCATGCCCTCGGTCAGCCAGATCTGGCATGCGAGGCGGCTGGTGCGTCCGAGATCGGCGGCGAGATCGAGCATGTCGTCCTCCATCTCGGTCGCCTGCGGCAGCTTGCCGAAATCATCCGGTTCGACATGGACGTGGCAGGTCGAGCAGGCCATCTGCCCCTCGCAGGTGCCTTCGAGCGGCTGGCCGTCGGCTTGCGCGAGGTCGAGTAGCCGGTCGCCGGGCTTCCCCTCGACCTCGCTGACCTGCATCCCGTCGGCGCTGACGAAGCGGACCCTGGTCACGCCGCCAGGCTCTGGCGTTCGGCCGCTTCGAGGATCAGACCGATCGACCGGTCCAGATCCTCTACGCTCGTATAGCGCCCGAAGCCGAGACGGATGCTCGATCGCGCTTCGGCTTTGGTCAGGCCGAGCGCCGAAAGGACGTGGCTCGGCCGGCCCGATCCGCTGGCGCAGGCCGAGCCGGCCGAAAAGGCGACGCCGCGCAGCTCGGAGATCAGCCGCCCGGCATCGAGCCCCTCGAGGCGGATATTGAGGTTGCCCGGATAGCGCTGGCAGTCCGATCCGTTGATCGTCCAGTCATCGCCGAATTTATGCTCGGCGAGCGCCCAGAGCTTTTCGACATGCGCGCAATCGTCGTCGTGACGCGCGCGCGCAAGTGCCGCGGCGGCGCCGAAGCCCGCGCAGAGCGCCGGGGCGAGCGTACCCGAGCGCACCCCGCCCTCCTGTCC
>JAIVHR010000209.1:8563-12015 GCA_020200935.1 Sphingomonadales bacterium | reverse complement strand
GAGCAAGGCCGTGGTGATCGTCCGCCCCGCCATGGATCACGCATAACCCATTGCCGCGGCGCGCGCTATTGCGCCTTCCACCCCCGGCGCGGCTCCGTCTCCCGGGCCGGTTGTGATTGATCGGAACTCGACATAAGGCGTAGGATCATGCGTTCTCTTCTATCGGTCTTTTCGTTCGGTCTTCTTCTCGCCTTGCCCGCGAGCCTCGCGCTTCCCCGTCCGAGCGCGGCGCAAGAGGCCTCCCTCGATCAGCAGCTGCGCGACGCTTACACCGAATTGGACGAGCGGCAGGCCTCGCTTGTCGAGGCCATGCGTCAGCAATCGCGGGAGGCCGTCGCCGAATTGGCTCCCGGGCTGATCGACGCCTCGTCCCGGGTCCTCCAGCTCGATTCAGCGCGCGGCGGGGCGCTGACCCGCCAAGGTCGGCGCAGGATTTACGGCATCCGGTCGATCGGCCATCTGGCGCTCGGCGACATCGACCAGGCGCAAGCCGACTCGCGTCGCGCCGGACGCGAAGGGTCGCTCGACAGCGGATTTCATTCATTGCGATTCGCCTGGGCCTACGAGGCCGAGGACTGGTCGGGCGTCGTCGACGCGCTGGCATTCCAGCGACAGATGGCCGGCGCGCTCGAAGGTACGCTGCTCGGCCGCTGGGAAGCGCGCACCATGGCACAGCTCAGCCGCGAGATGGCGAGCGACGAAGCGGCGCGGGAGCGTTTTGCCGAGCTGCTCGTCAGCTCGGGCTGGGTCGATACCGTCCGGTCATCGGACAACAACTGGGTCCACTGGAATCTGTTCGAGGCGCGCGCGGACCGCGGCGACGAACGCGGCGCCCGCGAGGCACTCGCCGCCATCGACAGCCTCTATTCCTTCGCACAGATCCTGATCGACGATCGCTACACGGCCTACCGGGCGGCCATCGAGGCGGAACACGGCGCCGATCTGGCCGAGGGCGCCGCCGACCAGTCGCGCAGGCTCGCCGCCGAATGGGACGCAAACCGGGAGGATGTCGATTATCTGCTCGATTATCTCGTCGCGCTGCGGATGGAGGGCCGCTGGCAGGATATCGTCGACCGCTTCGCGCCGATCGTCGATGAACTGTCCTCGGCGATCGATGCGGGAGCCGACGACCATCTGCTGATGAACCGCACCGGGTTTTTCGTCGTCAACTATCTCGCCCATGCCGAGATGATGCTCGGCGACGTCGAGGGCGGCCTTGCAAGGATGGAGAAGATCGTCGGGCTTGGCGTGGAGGCCCGCCCGGACCTCATCAACCAGGCGATCAATCGTCTGAGCTGGCTCTTCGAGCTGGGGCGGCATGAGCAGGCCCTGTCGGTCGCCCGCGAATTCGACCGGGTCCCCGAGGGCATTGCCAGCGAATACGCCTATGGGCTGATCTACAAGGCGGCCGCCTGCTCGGCTCACGCGCTCGGCGACGAGGAAGCGCACGGCCATTGGCGCGACAAGCTGTTCGCGCTCGAGGAGCCCAGCCCGCTCGTCCTGCTCGGATATCATTTCTGCATGGCCGACGAGGATGCCGCGGCCGCGCTGATCATCGCCGAAACGCAGGGCGAGGATCCGACGGGCCTGCTGCTCGATTTGCAGGATATGGCACTCTTCGAGGCCAAGGGACCGGACGAGCAGGCGATGGAAGAGATGCGGGCGCGCGTCGTCGCGCGGCCCGACGTTCAGGCGGCGTTGGCGGATGTGGGCGAGATCCGGACCTTCGCGCTGACCACCTTCTACAATTGACGTCGAGGCGCGCAGCACCTCCGCTTCATTGCGCCGTCCACCCCCCGTCCATCGAGAGGTTGGCGCCGGTGATCGATTTCGCTTCCTCGCGGCACAGATAGAGGGCGAGGCTCGCCACCTGTTCGGGGGTGACGAACGCCTTGGTCGGCTGGGCGGCGAGCAGTGCAGATGATCCGGCCCCAGCCATTGGCCTTCATATGGTGGATCGTGTTGCGGATAAGGTGCCAGGCCGAAGACAGGTTGATGGCGATGATCGCATCCCATTTCTCGACCGGGAAATCCTCGATCGGCGCGACATGCTGGATGCCGGCATTGGCGATCGCGATGTCGGGCGGGCCGAGCTCGTCCTCGCAATGCTCGACCATCGCCTCGATCTGCACAGGATCGGCCATGTCGGCGTCCGAATAGGCGCAGGCCGCGCCCGACGCCTCTTCGAGCGACCGGCGTTCGGCCTCGATCGCGTCGGCATCGCCGAAGCCGTTGATCATCACGCTGGCACCCTCGGCGGCGAGCGCCCTGGCATAGGCAAGGCCGATGCCCGAGGTCGAGCCGGTGACGAGGGCGGTCTTGCCGGCGAGGAACCGCGTTGCGGACCGGCTCATTGTGTCTTTTTCGATTCGCGCCATAGTCGCTTCAATTCCTCTTTGACCGTCTCTTTGAAGGCATCCGTCAATTCGGTCGGCTCGGCAATATCGCTGGGGTTGGCGAAGTCTCTTTGATCATCGCGCAACCCGTTGGTGAAGCGATCGAAATCGTCCAATATGCGTCGCGGAAATCGCGCCACATGGCTTCGATCCTTGAGAAACACGCATACGAAATCCCGAAATCCGTCGGCATCACCGTCATCGACAAAGGATTCGAGCAACAGGCATTCGAAGCCCTGCCGCCGGCCCCAACGCTCGAGCGCAACCCCGCTGTCGGGATAGAAGCGCCAGCAATCGACCGGATAACGATGAAACGGGCCGCTCGACGGCACATTCAGATAGACCAGGCCATCGGGCTTCAAAACCCGCAGCATCTCCTCGAACAGCAGCCAGAAGAACTCGACATGCTCGAGGCACGAGGAGGCGAGGCACATATCGAGCACGCCGTCCTCGACCGGAATGCGGTAAGGATCATCTATCACCCGGTCGACGCCCGGCCCCGGCTCCAGATCGAGGCCGATATATTCGTGCCCTTCCCCGGCAAGCTGACGCAGCGATCCGTTGACGTCCGACGCGCCAATCTCGGCGATCGTCAGCCGCCGATCGAGGGCGTAGCTATCCAGAAAGCGTCTTCCGAATTCGAGCGCGGATGTATGCATTCAACCTGTTCCCTTTGCGGAGCGCGGCGTCGGCGGTGTCGGCGTGCCTCAGCACCTACTGTCCGTGCGGTCGATCGGCAACGGGCTTGTCGAGATAGGTCCAATCCGGCGACCGGGACATCCGCCTGCCCGCAAACCGGCCGATCCAACGTGAAGCGCATCGCGGATTGCAACTCGCTCGGCGCCGACGCATTGTCATTGCAGGCCCGTAGGGAGAGAATGCCATGCGCCTCGGCGGACGACGGACGAGCAGCAATATCGAGCGCCAGACCGGCGGCGGCAGGGGCGGCTTCGGCATGCCCGGCCTCGGGCGCGGCGGCGGCATCCCGATCCCGATCGGCGGCCGCGGCGGATTGGGCTGCGGCGGCATCGCTTTGCTGGTCGTCATCTTCATCGC
>JAIVHR010000209.1:0-8511 GCA_020200935.1 Sphingomonadales bacterium | reverse complement strand
CGGCGAGGTCGTGCGCGGCGACGAGGCGATCCGCGACGAGACCGACCGACTGGTGGCGCAGGTGCTCGCCTCGACCGAGGATCGCTGGAGCGAGATTTTCCGCGAGAACGGCCAGACCTATCAGCCGGCGACCCTGGTCTTCTACGACCGGCGCGGCTCGTCGGGCTGCGGCGCGGCGGATTCGGCGATGGGGCCGTTCTACTGCCCGAGCGACCGCAAGATCTATCTCGACACGACCTTCTTCGATCAGCTGAGGAGCGAGCTCGGCGCGGCCGGCGATTTCGCGCAAGCCTATGTCATCGCGCACGAGGTCGGCCATCATATCCAGACGATTACCGGCATTTCGGACCGGGTGCGCCGCGAGCAGCAAAGCGTCGGCCGCAGCGAAGGCAACGAGCTTCAGGTACGCATGGAACTGCAGGCCGATTGCTATGCCGGCGTCTGGGCCAACCGCGCCGAGGCGGCGACCGACCTGCTCGAGCCCGGCGATATCGAGGAAGGGCTGACCGCCGCCGCGGCGATCGGCGACGATACGCTCCAGCAACAATCGCAGGGCTATGTCGTCCCCGAAAGCTTCACCCACGGCACCAGCGAGCAGCGCCAACGCTGGCTCCGCCGCGGACTGGAAAGCGGCGACATGGCGGCCTGCGATACCTTCGGCGCGCGGGAGCTCTGAGACCCCTCTCCCTTCAAGGGAGAGCGAGGGGCCTATCGCGTCAGCGATGGGAGGGTGAGGGTGCGTATGCGCGAGCACTCACCCTCATCCAACTCCGCCTAGGCTCCTTCGTCGCCAAGGCTGCGTATCCTTCTCCCTTGAAGGGAGAAGGGATTACACCTTCACCAGCATTTTGCCCGTATTCGCGCCCTCGAACAGGCCGCGGAAGGCGTCGACCTGCTTGTCGAGGCCTTCATAGACCGTCTCCTCGGTGCGGATCTTTCCGGCCGCGACCATCTGGCCCATATCACCGTAGAATTCCTGCGCGCGGGCAATGAAATCGGTGACGATGAAGCCGCGGATCCGGATCCGCTTGGCGACCACCGCCATGATATAGCGGAATTCCATCGGATCGGTATCGTTATAGCCGCTGATCATCCCGCATTCGGCGAAGCGCGCGCGGTCGTTGGCGACCGCGAAGGCGGCGTCGAGATGATCGCCGCCGACATTGTCGAAATACACATCGATGCCGTCGGGCGCGGCCTCCATCAAGGATTTGAGGATCGGGCCGGACTTGTAGTCGATCGCCTTGTCGGCGCCGAGCCCGGAGACCCAGTCGAATTTCTCCTGCCCGCCGGCCGAGCCGATCACCGTCATGCCCTTGGCCTTGGCGATCTGCACCACGGTCGAGCCAACCGCGCCGGCGGCGCCCGAAACGAACACGATATCTCCGGCTTTCGCCTCGGCAACCTCGAGCAGCCCGAAATAGGCGGTCATCCCGGGCATGCCGAGAAAGCCGAGGAAATATTCGGGCGGCATGTCGAGCTCGGGAAGCTTCTGCGACTCGGCCGCGTTGACCACGGCCTCGTCGCGCCAGCCTTCCATATGCTGTACCATGTCGCCGACCGCGACGCCGTCGGCCTTGCTCTCGACGACCTCGCCGATCGCGCCGCCCTGCATCGGCTCGCCGATCTGGAACGGCGGGACATAGCTTTTGATGTCGCGCATCCGGCCGCGCATATAGGGATCGACCGAGAGCCATTTATTGGCGACGCGGATCTGGCCGTCGCCGAGATCGGGCAGGTCGATCTCCTTCAATTCGAAATTTTCGGCTACGGGCATGCCTTCGGGGCGTGATGCAAGGTGCCAGGCGCGGGCCATGTCTCTCTCCTGTTCGGGGTGTTTCGTGCGGCCGGTTTTAGATTGAAACCGGTGCCGCTGTGAAGGGCGGAGGCAGAAAAAGCCTGCCGCGAGGGCGATCATTCCGGCCGCCTCGGCGATGCGAGCCCTGGCCCTGCCGGCCGGAAGGCCGCGGCGAAGCGCCTCGAAACAGCGCCATTGCGCCGCGCATCTCGGGCCGCTAAAGGGGGCGACCGCCGCGCCGGGACCATCCCGCGCGGCGCTGCCGATGGTGCCGGGGCCGTAGCTCAGCTGGGAGAGCGCTGCAATCGCACTGCAGAGGTCGGGGGTTCGAGCCCCCCCGGCTCCACCATCGAACACCGGGATCACCTTCGGGACCAAGCCTCACTTTGGGCGCGACGGCGGAGTTCGGCGACGCGCCAGGCGATTGCGCGCCAGGTCATCGCGCCTTCGCGCTTGTTTTGTAGGTCATGGCTGTCGATCTGCCGCGCGACAAAGGCCGGCGACTGGTCGCCATAGCGCGCGATAATCGCGCGGGCGCGTTCCCATAGCGGGTCGGCATCAAGGCTCATGGCGCATCTCCGGCCGCGCCGCCTTCGCCGATGAGCCCCATCGCCCGGAAGCTGGTCCAGCCGGTCGCCCCGACGATCACATGGTCGTGGACGCTGATCTCGAGCGCGCGGGCCGCTTCGACCACGCGGCGCGTCGTGTGAATGTCGGCCGCGCTCGGCCGCGTGCTGCCCGATGGATGGTTATGGACGAGGATCATCCCCGAGGCGCCGAGCTCGAGCGCGCGCTGCAGCACCTGGCGCGGATCGACGACCACGCCCGACGCGCTGCCGGCGCCGATCGGCTCTTCCGCGAGCAGACGGTTGGCCGCGTCGAGGAACAGCACGAGCAGCTGCTCGACCCGGCCGTGAGCAAGGCGCAGATGCAGATAATCGAGCAATGCATCCGAATCGGCGATGATCGGTCCCGCCAGCGCCTGCCGTCGCAACGCATGGGTGAACGCTTGCTGCAACACACCGAGAAAGGCGCCGGCCGGGCCGTTGCACCGGCTCGGCACTCGATCGCCGGCCGCGGCGGCCGCGAGCACCGCGCCGAGCGATCCGAACTCGGCGACTAGCTCGGCGGCGACCCGTCCGGCTTCGCCGG
Organism: Sphingomonadales bacterium; assembly: GCA_020200935.1. Lineage (GTDB taxonomy): Bacteria > Pseudomonadota > Alphaproteobacteria > Sphingomonadales > Sphingomonadaceae > Parasphingopyxis. The sequence continues at coordinate 5,561 of JAIVHR010000209.1, read as the reverse complement.
CGCAGACGGGGGCGAGGATCGCGGCGAGATGGCGCTCGCACTCGGCGGCCTCCGTCGCACATACGCCAAAGTGCCGAGCGCCAGCGACAACAGCGTCAGATAGGACCAGAGCACCAGCGTGTGGGCATAGGCCAGCGGAGCGATCTCTATCCCGGTTAGGATCGCGCCGTGCGTAAGTAGCCCGATCAAATGAAAGCCAGTCGCCCAGAGCGGCCAGTATCTGTCGGAGACGATCGCGATCGCGCCGAGGCCGATCAGCATGGCGATGTCGATCGCCATGATCCCGAACTCCACCGAACGGAAGAAGCTGCCGAAATATGCGAGCGCTGCCCATGACAGCATCGATCCTCCGAACATCATCGCGGCCCCGATCCGTTCCGGACGGCCGCCGCCGATCAGCGCCCAGCCGCAGCACAGGACGAGCACGATGTTGTAAACCAGACCCCACGACATGCCCGATCCGAATCATAAGCGACCGGGCCGGTCAAGTATGTCGGGGATCGACGAACTTCGGCTCAGGCGACGTCTTCGACGGCATGAAGGCCGGTTTGCTCCGGCGGCTTGCCGCCCGATCCGCCGAAGGAAACCGGGCCGAGTCCGACCTGTCCCTTGACGCCGTCGAGCTTCGCGTGGGTGTTGACGATCTGCTGGCGCGCCTGGGCCAGCGCCGGCAGGATCGCGACGGCGCTTTCGAGCGCCTCCTGGCCGACGACGGCCGACAGCCTTGCATCCTGACGCGCCTGCGGCAGGATCGCGGTAAGCTGCGCGACGCGCGTAATCGCCTCGTCGATGGCGGTCTCGGCCTCGAACAGCCGCGTCGCGACCCGTTCGGCTGCTTCGTAACGTCGTTTGTGCATGAGAATCTCCTTCGTGCGAAAAGACCCCGCACGTTCGGTTGTCAAAATTTTCGGTATGTGCCCGGAGCGGTCAGACGATCCGGGTCAAGGCTTCGAGTCCGGCGGTGACCGCCCCGAAGGAAAGCGCCGAGCCGATCGCGATCGCCACGATCGCGGCGAGGCGCTGGATCGTGGTCAGGTCATTGCGCGCTCCCCAGGGCCGCGGGGAGGCGAAAGGCCGGCCGATGAAGCTTTCGGGCCTGAAAGCGAATTCGGCGCGCGCTTCGTGTATGGCGTAACCGGCATGGCCTGTTGGCGTCCCCTGTTGATGTATCGGGGTCCGGTCTGGTCGATCCGAGGGTGGCGATTCAATCTCCGGCGATTGGTATACCAACGGCCGGTGCCGGTTTTCGTGGCGCGCGAGCATCCGCGCCGCCTCGACGCGGCTCGGCGCGTCGAGCAGCCGCATCGCGGTTTTTATCCGCTGGTCGACGGTGTGATGCGAGATTCCGAGCCGGCGGGCGATATCCTTCGAGGTCATATGCTCGAACACCATTCGCAGGCAGTCGCGCTGCTCTTCCGAAAGGCTGTCGAAGGGGTTCTGCGTCGTCGCCACGCCGTCCTCGTCGTTCTATCCTTGACCCGTCCGACTCGCAGCGGCGGCGTCCGCCGCGGATCGAAGAGCGACCAATAGGCCATTTCGGATGCTTTGGCGATGGCCGGAGACGACCGCTTGGTCGGCGGCACCGTCACCCCTATCGCCCATTCCGGGCAAATTCCGGTTGCTGCTCTTGGCGAGACGTTGTCGGACAGCTATCTCTCGCCTAATCTTTAGGAGATTCTTCAAATGCTTGAAGCACGTGGCGAGGGTTCGTGGCTGTATCTGTCGGGGAAATTGAAACCCGAGGATCCAAACGAGAAAGTCAGCGTCAGCTTCACCTTCGGCAACCCGTCGGTTCTATATGACAATCAATATTACCCGATCGCAGGCAGCTACGGCGATCTCACCAATTTCGACGCTCGCGACCTCAAGGGTGCCGGCGTGTCCATCCACGGACCGGACTCGGACACGCGCGCGCTTCTAAGCAAGGAGGACGACTATTTCTTCGGCGGGAGCGGCCGCGATGTCGTCAAGGGCCGCGGCGGCGACGATCACATCATGGGCGGAGACGGCAACAATCGGCTGATCGGCAAGTCCGGCAACGATCTCTTGGGCGGCGGCGGCGGCCGTGACGTGCTGAAGGGTAATGGCGGCGAAGACACCCTTGAAGGAACTTTCGGCGATGACAAGCTGAGAGGCGGTTCAGGTGACGACAGTCTTCATGGAGGCGGTCAGCAGGATCGACTTTGGGGCGATAAGGGCGACGATATTCTCCATGGCGGCGACGACCGCGACATCGCCTTTTATGACGGCAATCTCGAGGATTACGAGATCACTCTCGTCGGCGGCAATTATCGCATCACCGACTTGCGCGAAGGCTCGCCCGAAGGCACCGACACATTCGCCTATGTTGAAGTGCTGCGCTTCGCCGATCAGGATTTGGAGATGGCGCCGCTCTTTTCTTCGCTCAGCGCCGTCATCGAGGGCGCCACGCTGACTGTAGCCGGACCGGCGGCTCAGTCAGATCCGGACTACCTGGTCCGCGTGGCTCTCGCGGATATTTTTGGGCCGACCGTCCAGGACAATAGCGTGGTTCCGCTCGATGTGACCGTCGAAGGTAGCGGCGCCAACTCGCTCTTCATTCTGGACGCCACGGGATTGGAGAATGGCGGCGTATGGGTGAGGGACGCGGACTGGGCCCATCTCAGCCAGCAGGGCGACCATTATTCGAGTCCCGAATCCGGTGGACTGGCATATGGCTATGGGGGGGACGACACGCTGTATGGTAGCTACAATGACGACACGCTCGATGGCGGGACCGGCGACGATCTGATTGTCGGCGAGCCCATCGGGACCGCTCCCATGGCCAATAGTTGGGGCGGCGATTCGCTCTCTGGCGGTGAGGGCGCCGACACGATCGACGGCTTCAATGGAGACGACACGATCATCGGCGGCGATGGTGACGACGAATTGTGGGGCGGTACCGACGACGACTTTATCGATGGCGGAGACGGCGAGGACGTGGCCGTTTTCCAGGGCGACCGCGCCGACTACACGATCTACGAGGAAAACGGCCAGCTCGTCGTCGATGCGGGCGGGCTGATCTGGGGCAAGGATACGCTGATCGACGTCGAGACGCTGCGCTTCGACGACGGCGATGTCAGCGTCGCATCGCTGCAATTCGACGCTCACCCCGCCGACGCCTTTGCCGGCGGACGGCCGACCGGGTCGCTCGCCTCCTCGATGCTGCCGCAGCCGATCGAAAAGCCCATGTCCTTCGAGGGTCCCCAGCCCGAACTGATGATCGCATAGCGCCTCGGTCGCCCGGCGCTTTCCCGGATGCCGAGCGACTCAATCACCGCGACTGTCACCGCCTCCCGACGTTTCGAGATATCTCGCAATATTGCAAACAGCCCCTTTATGCTTGGCAGCGCGCTGCCTAGGGTCTACGGAGCTGAGCTTATTTCCAGAGGTAATATCAAATGGTTGAAGCGCATGGTGACGGCAGCTGGCTGTATCTGTCGGGCAAGATCAGGGAAGCCGAGGTCGGAGACTGGGTCATGGTCGACCTCGGAAATCCGCCGCGAGTCTTCGATATCGACTTCAGGCAGGTCGAAATCTCGGGCGACTTCGGCCTCGTCACGAACCTCAACGCCAAGGGCCTGAAGAAAGTCAATACGTTCGTCAGGGGCACGTCCGGGAACGATCGGGTCATTCTGACCAAGGAACACGACACCTTCACCGGCTATGGCGGCCGGGACGTCGCGAAAGGCCGGGCCGGCGACGATTTTCTGAGCGGTCGCGAGGGCAATGACAGGCTGGTCGGCGGGTCGGGCAACGACACTCTGAGTGGCGGCGACAACAAGGATCTGCTGAAGGGTGGGGGTGGCAACGACGAACTCTATGGCGGCGATTCCGACGACAAACTGATCGGCGGATCGGGCGACGACCGGCTGGTCGGGGGACCGGGCTTCAACAAGCTGTCCGGCGACGAGGGCGACGATCTGCTCGACGGCACTTTCGGCCGCGATCTGGCGCTGTATGAGGGCCTCCGCTCGGATTACGAGATCACCGTCGTCGGCGGCAACTACCGGATCACCGATCTGCGTGAAGGCTCGCCCGACGGCACGGACACATTCGCCTATATCGAGGAGCTCAAATTCGCCGATGGGCGGATCACGATGGCGCCGCTCGTCTCCGAACTCAGCGCGGTGGTCAATGGCGACACGCTGACCGTGTCCGGGCCCGCCGTCCAGAACGATCCCGATTATCTCGTCGGAATCCAGCTTTCTTCGCCGAGCGCCGAGGGTCAGGCATGGGTGGTCGACAACAGCATCATTCCGCTGGTGGTCGAAGTGGTCAACAATAGCGATCAGATCGCAACCGTCGACGCGACCGGCGTGACCGGTTCGGGAGTCGGCGTATCGGGTGCGCTGACGGCCTATCTCAGCCCGCAGGGAGATGTCTTCTCCGGAAATGGTGCGTCCAACGAAGCTCATGGCGGCGAAGGCAACGATACGCTTTACGGCGGAGACGGTTCCGACAGGCTCTATATCGACGGCGGCGCGGGCGAGGACATCGCGGTCTATTTCTACACCCGCGAGAGCTACACCATCACCTTCGAAGACGAATTCATTTTCGTCGAAGGCCCGTACGAGACCGACATCCTCACCAATGTCGAGATCCTGCGCTTCGGCGACGGCGATGTCAGCGTCAGTTCGCTGCAATCCGACGCTCACCCCGCCGACGCCTTCGCCGCCGGACGGTCGGACGGTCCGCTCGCCTCCTCGATGCTGCCGCAACCGATCGAGATCCATATGCCGACCGAAATCGCCGGGCCCGAGCTGCTGATCGCGTAGCACGCGCGCCAAAACGATAGAGATCGGAGTTTCAGTCTCCTCTCGTGGCAGATACCGGAAAATCCGGCTGTTACGGGCGCATCGATCTCGCCCGCAGTTCATCCTTGGCCGGAAGGCCCGGTGCCGCTATAACCCCTTGAATAATTCCGGAGAGATCATGTGCTTGACGCGCGCAGCGGAGAATCCTGGCTCTATCTGTCAGGAAAGATAAGGGCGGAGACCCCCGATCGCGAGGACGTCTTCTTCCTTTCGCTGCCGAAACTCTGGGTCGCGATCGACGGCGACAACGCCCCCGTCTCCGAGGATCAGGACAATCTCCGCGCGTCGCTTGCCGTGAGTTCGGTCTCGGGCCAATTCTCGATCGAAAATGGCGCGGCATCGATCTTCGACGATGACGGTCTCTATTTCGATGATTTGCAATCCGAGGCCCCGGCGGCCGACGCCGCGCCAATCGAAATTTCGGCCGCCGAGATCCTGGAGGCGGACTCGCCGGCGGATGAGCCCGCATCCGAGCAACCCGTGATCGAGGCGTTCGAGGTCGGCTCGCCGGGCGATGCGGCGCACCAGTTCGGCGACATGCTGCCCCAGCCGATCTACAGCAACCTGCCCGAGGCGATAACGCTGCCCGAACTGGTGGCGATCTAGCGCCTCAGTCGCTCGCCGGCCCTTCGGGCGCCAGCAGGTCGAGCACCGCCACCACCATCGCCTCGGTCCCCAACGTCACCGATTGCTCGGGCGCGATCCTGAAGAACGGGCTGTGATGCG
>JAIVHR010000208.1:1186-11643 GCA_020200935.1 Sphingomonadales bacterium | reverse complement strand
GCGCGGCCGGCGCCGAGCCGTTCCATGCGATCATCGCCTTGCCGCTGCAATCGAGCGCGCGGCTGGCGCGCGGCACGGCAAAGATCGGGCAGTGCGCCTCGACCGCGAGATAGCTGATTTCGGACGCCGTATCCTCCTCGTCGCCCCAGTCGGGCGGCTCGCTGAGCACCAGCAGGTCGGCGAGCCGCGAATGCTCGGCCAGCGCATGTTCGAGTGCGCCATGGCTGGCGAGGAAATCCCAGGGCACGTCCTCGTCGGCCATCCTTTCGCGGACCAGCGCGTGTTTGGCGTCGGTTTCCTCATTGATCGCCTGCTGGGCGTAGGCCGCATAATAGGCGCCGCCGAAGGGATCGGCGGCGATATACTCGCCGGCCGGGCTGGCATGGAAGAACTGGATATGGCCCGATAGGCCGCGCCCGATATCGAGCGCGACCTGGAGCCGGGAATCGAGCCCGTCCTCCTCGGTCACCGGAAGGAGTATCGATCGCATGGTCTGTCTCCGTTGTTCGATCGGGGCATACCATGCGGTGCCGATTCGATGCGCGCCTTGATTTCGGTCAAGCAAACGAATTGCGGAAACATGGAGCCCGGCCCCGCGTTGGCCGATTGACCCGACTCACGCCCGCCCCCTATGCGGCGGCTGACCATAGCGGAGACCTCCATGGACAAGATCTATCCCGATGCCGCGGCCGCGCTCAACGGGCTGCTGTTCGACGGCATGCATATCTGCGCCGGCGGCTTCGGCCTGTGCGGCATTCCCGAGCGGCTGATCGACGCGATCCGCGACAGCGGCATCAAGGACCTCACCATCGCCTCGAACAATGCCGGGATCGACAATGAGGGGCTCGGCAAGCTCTTGCGCACCAAGCAGGTCAGGAAAATGATCAGCTCCTATGTCGGCGAGAACAAGGAGTTCGAGCGGCAGTTTCTGGCCGGGGAGCTCGAGGTCGAATTCTGCCCGCAAGGCACGCTCGCCGAGCGCTGCCGGGCGGGCGGCGCGGGCATTCCGGGCTTCTACACCAGGACCGGCGTCGGCACGGTCGTCGCCGAGGGCAAGGAGGTGAAGCAGTTTGACGGCCCAAATGGACCGGAGGAATATATCCTCGAACGGGGCATCTTTGCCGACCTCGCGATCGTCAAGGGCTGGAAGGCCGACAAGGCCGGAAACCTGATGTTCCGCAAGACCGCGCGCAATTTCAACCAGCCGATGGCGACCGCGGCGAAGGTCTGCATCGCCGAGGTCGAGGAGATCGTCGAGATCGGCCAGCTCGATCCCGACTGCGTCCATCTCCCGGGCATCTATGTAAAGCGGATGATCGATGGCTCACCCTACGATAAGAAGATCGAATTCGAGACGGTGCGCGAGCGGGAGGATGCGTGATAGACCGCAATCCTTGGCTGCTGGTCGGTGGCTGCCTCAGTCTGACGGCGGCGGCCATCCATCTTGCCTGCATAGTCGGCGGGCCGGACTGGTATCTCTTTCTCGGTGCGGGGGAGGGCATGGTTCAGGCGGCCGAACGCGGAGACTGGCGCGCCCCGGCAATCACTCTTTTGATTGCCGCCACACTGGCAATGGCGGGCCTATATGCCTTGTCGGGAGCGGGTGTGATCGCCCGGCTGCCGCTGCTGAAGGCTGGCCTGCTTGTGATCACCGCGGCGTTTCTGCTCCGCGGCGCGGTGCTGTTCAGACCCTCGATGCTCGGTCGGTCCGATTTGTCGCCGACATTTCTCATCGCTTCATCCTCGATCGTCCTTGCCATCGGCGTGATCCATGCGATCGGCATATGGCGTGGCTGGAACAGACTTTGATGGAGGTTAATCGCTAATGCCCTGGGACCGCAACCAGATGGCCGCGCGGGCGGCTGAGGAGCTCGAGGACGGCTATTACGTCAATCTCGGCATCGGCATCCCGACGCTGGTCGCCAACCATATCCCCGACGGGATCAACGTCACGCTGCAGTCGGAAAACGGCATGCTCGGCATCGGGCCGTTCCCCTATGCGGACGAGGTCGATCCGGACCTGATCAACGCCGGCAAGCAGACCATCAGCGAGCTGCCGCAATCGGTCTATTTCGGCTCCGATCAGAGCTTCGCGATGATCCGCGGCGGGCATATCGACCTCACCGTCCTCGGCGCGATGGAAGTCGCGGAGAATGGCGACATCGCCAACTGGATGATCCCGGGCAAGATGATCAAGGGCATGGGCGGCGCGATGGACCTCGTCGCCGGGGTCAAGAAGATCATCGTCGTGATGGATCACACGGCGAAGGACGGCAGCCCCAAATTCATCCCCGAATGCACCTTGCCGCTGACCGGTACCAACGTCGTCGACATGATCGTCACCAATCTGTGCGTCTTCCACCGCAAGGACCATGACAGCCCCTTTCGGCTGATCGAATTGGCGCCGGGCGTCAGCGAACATGAGGTCGCAGAGGCGACGACGGCGAAGTACGAGGTCGCGCTGTAGCCTCCGTCATGTCGTCTCAGCCGCAGCCCGATATCCCGCCCGCCCTGCAGGAAGCGATGGCGATCCTCGACGACGATCCCGCCGCCGCGCGCGAAAAGGCGCGCGCCGGACTGGCCGGATCTCCGCCCGATCCGCGCTTCTGGGTCGTCGCCGGCCATGCGAGCCGGCGGCTCGAAGACTGGGAGGATCTCGAGCATGTCGCCGACGGGCTGCTAGCGGCCGCGCCGAACGCCATACTCGGCCTGATCTGGAAGGCCGATTGTTTTTCGAAGCGCGGCGAATTGCGGCAGGCTTCGTCGCATTATGCCGCCGCGCTTCGCGCCGCCGACCAGGCCGGCGAGCTTCCCGAGGCGACGCGGCAGGATCTCGGCCGTGTCGAGCGCGAAATCGCGGAAATACGGCGTACCTACGGCTGGCATCTCGACCGGCATCTGCGGAGCCGGGGCATCACGCCCGAAAATTGCAGCCGGGCCTTTCGAGAAACCTTCGCCGCGCTCGCCGGAACGCATGAGCCGACCATCGATCTGCAGCGCCCGACGATGCTCTTCTATCCCGGCCTCCCGCAGCGCCCATTTTACGACGCAACGGAGTTCGACTGGGCAGCCGGCATGGAAGCGGCTGTCGAAGTTATCCGCGCCGAGTTCGAGGCGGTCCGAACCGGCCCCGAAGCCCTCCGGTCGCTCGGCGAGCGGAGCGAGGACGACACGCTCGAAGGCGGCGGCGCGGAGGGCGCGCCCAGCCTCGCCACCTATATGCTCTGGGAAGACGGCAAACCGGAGACCGACCATCTCGCGCAATGTCCGAAAACGGCTGCCTTGCTCGAAACGGTGTCGCGGCCGCATTTCCCCAATCGGTGTCCGATCGCCGCCTTCTGGCGCTTCGCTCCCGGGACGCGCATCGAGCCGCGACACGGCATGCTCAACAGCCGGCTCATCGGCCACCTGCCGCTGATCACTTCCGGCGCCGGCGGTCTTTCGGTCAACGGCGAGCGGCGGGACTGGGAGCCGGGCAAGCTCGTCATCTTCGACGACAGCATCGAGCACGAGATTGGAAATGAGGGGGACGGCGAGGCGGTTGTCCTGCTGTTCGACATCGCTCGCCCGGAGATCGATCGGGCCGACCGCGAGGCGCTCGCCGCCCTGTTCGAAGGCGTCGACAGCTTCCAATAGGGGAATGGTGCCAGGAGGGCGTTCGGATGGGCGGACCAGGCCGGCGGATCACTCACGGCCGGATGTGGTCGAATCGCGGGCGACTCGCGCATCAAATGAAGGTGGGCTAGAGAAGCTTCATGAGGGACCGGTTCCAGATCTACCTGATCAAGCCGACGCGTTATCATGACGACGGCTATCCGCTGCAATGGTGGCGGTCGATCATCCCGTCGAATTCGCTCGCCTGCATGGCGGGGATCGTCGAGGACGCCCTCGCGCGCGGCGCGCTAGGTGAAGTCGAATGCGATGTCCATACGATCGACGAGATCCACGCCAAGGTCGAGCCGCAGCGGATAGCGCGCGCCATCGAAAAGGCCGGGGGCCGGGGTCTGATCGGCATGGTCGGCGTCCAGTCGAACCAGTTTCCGCGCTGCATGGATCTGAGCCGCGAATTCCGCGCGCTCGGACTGCCCGTCGCGATCGGCGGCTTCCATGTCTCGGGGTGCCTGTCGATGCTCGAGGAGTTGCCGCCCGAACTCATCGAGGCGCAGGCACTCGGCATCAGCTTCTTCGGCGGCGAGGCCGAGGACGGCCGGATCGACGAGGTGCTGCAGGATGGCTGGGCGGGCGAGCTGAAGCCGGTCTATAATTGGCTCGCCGATACGCCGAACATCGCCGGCGCCCCGATCCCGTTCCTGCCCAAGGAGCATATCAGGAACAACACCAACCAATATTCGAGCTTCGATCTCGGCCGCGGCTGCCCGTTCGAATGCTCCTTCTGCACGATCATCAACGTACAAGGGCGCAAGAGCCGCTTCCGCACCGCCGACGATCTCGAAAAAATCGTCCGCGTCAACGCCGAGGCCGGCATCCACAAATTCTTCCTGACCGACGACAATTTCGCGCGCAACCGCAATTGGGAGGTCTTCGCCGACCGGTTGATCGAACTGCGCAAGCAGGGCTTTCCGGTTCAGCTGGTGATCCAGGTCGATACGCTCGCCCATCGCATCCCGAATTTCATCGACAAATGCGTCAAGATGGGCGCCGACCAGATTTTCATCGGCCTCGAAAACGTCAATGCCGACAATCTCGAAGCGGCCAAGAAGCGGCAGAACCGCGTTGAGGAATATCGTGAGATGTTCCTCCAATGGAAGAAGCATCCGGTCTTCATCATCTGCGGCTATATCGTCGGCTTCCCCAACGACACCTACGAATCGATCCAGCGCGACATGGCGATCATCAAGGAAGAGCTGCCGATCGATGCAATCTATCTCAATTACCTGACCCCGCTGCCGGGCAGCGAGGATCACAAGCGGATGTACGAGGCCGGCGAGTGGATGGACCCCGATCTCAACAAATACGATCTCAATCACCGCGTCACCCATCACCCCCAGATGAGCGACGAGGAATGGGAGCGCGCCTATGACGACGCCCATGCCTGTTTCTACAGCTGGGAGCATATGGAGCGGATCATCAGGCGGATGGCGGCGCTCGGATCGAACAAGAAGCTGGTCACCGTCAATCGGCTGCTCGCCTATCGCGAATCGGTGCGGATCGGCGGCGTACAGAAGGTCGAATCGGGCATCATCCGGGTGCGGCGGCGAGGCCAGCGCCGGCCCGGCAGCAAGGTCGAGAGCCCGCTGGTCTTCTATCCCTCTGCTGACCGACACCCGCCATTCCGAAGCGGCGGAAACCCGCCGCCGGCATCGCGACGAGGCGACGGAGAGCGTCGCCGCCTGACGATCGCGGTAGCGCGAGATTGTGGTGAGTGCGTTCCCGCTTGCATCGGATCGCGTCATGCCGGACTTGATCCGGCATCCAGAGCCGCGAGCATTGTCGCCTGCCGCCCTGGACCCCGGATCAAGTCCGGGGTGACGGTATAGTGGCGAGCCGTCGCTCAGAAGCTGACGTATGCGCCGACCATGAATTGTTCGGGATCGTAAGCGCCGCTGGTTTCGCGGTGACGATATTCGGCGCGGATGCTGACATCGCGGCCGACATCGTATTTGGCGCCGAGGCCGTAGATGATGCCGTCCATCGAATCGTCGCCCTCGAAGGACACGCCGGTCGCGACATCGGTCACCGTCACATCGACCTGCTCGCCGCCATAGCCGGCGATACCGTAGGCCGCGAAGCCCAATGCCGGTTCGAGACCGAGCCGCGCCGTGCCGCTCCAGTTGAAGCGTGCCTGGCTCGTCACCTCGCGCTGCGCGGCGCCGTCGGTGACGATCGCCGTCGTCTCGCCGGTCGAATCGCCGACCCCTGCCTCGACCGCGAAATAGCCCAGCGGAAAGCTCGGCAGCTCGATGCCGACAAAGGCGCCGTAATCGACGCCGTTGCTCTCGTTGGAGGAAGTGATCGCGCCCGGCTCGCCGAATCGGCTGGCCGTGCGTTCGCCGGTGCCGGCCTCTAGGCCCATATAGATGTCGGGCACGAAGGGCAGCGACTGGGCGTTCGCCGGGCCGGCTGAAAGAGCGGCGGAAAGGGCGGCGGCAGTGGCGGCCGACAGGATAATGCGGTTCATGATTCGGTCCTCGCTCGATGTCTCGCCCCCGGAAAGGCGAGAAGTGCGCGCTTATGGTTAAAGGCGCGTTAACGCGGAAGCGCCTTGCGCCGGGCGGAATCGAACTTGCGGCAAACGGACGGGAAAGGCGCCTCTGGCCCATCCCGACGATCGCCTGCTAGTAGAGGGCGGCAACGGCGAAAGGGGATGGCGATGAAATGGCAAGCGTTGGGGATCGGGCTGGCAGGACTGGCATTCGCGGGGCCCCTGTCGGCGCAGGATGCCGAACCGACGATCGAGATGTGGCGGCTCGATTGCGGCACCATCGAGCTCAGCGATACCGGGCCGTTTTCCGATGCGCATCTTTACGATGGAGAGCCGCGCACCCTCACCGACAGCTGCTACCTGATCCGCAATGGCGATCGCTATCTGCTCTGGGATACCGGGCTGCCGGCCGCGCTCAAGGGAACATCGATGACGCAGGGCGTCTTCACCGTCTCGATCGAGCGGACGATCGTCGAACAGCTTGGCGATCTCGAATTGTCGCCGTCGGATATCAGCTTCGTCGGTCTCAGCCACTATCACGACGATCATATCGGGCAGGCGGCCGACTTTCCCGGCGCCACACTGCTGATGAGCGCCAACGACATCGCCGCGATCCGCGACAGGCCGATCGAATCGGCCGCGCAGCAATTGGCCCCGTGGATTAGCGGTGGCGGGGCAATCGCTGATTTCAGCCGCGACCATGACGTGTTCGGCGATGGCAGGGTGACGATCGTCGCCACGCCCGGCCACACCCCCGGCCATTCGGCGCTGCTCGTGCGGCTGCCTGAGACCGGAGACGTGCTGCTTTCGGGCGATCTCTATCATTTCCGCGAGCAGATCGAGAATCGCGGTGTGCCGCAATTCAACACCGACCGCGCCGACACGCTCGCCTCGATGGAGCGCTTCATGCAGATCGACGAGGCGCTCGAGGCGATCATCGTTATCCAGCACGATCCGGGCGATATCGAACGGCTGCCGGCCTTTCCCGAGGCCGCCCGTTGATCCTATAGAACACCCGACCCGACTGGAGAGAATCGCATGAAAGCCCTGTTGTCGCGCGCTACCGGCGGCCCCGAAACGCTCGAGATCGGCGAACTCGACAAGCCCGAGCCCAAGCCCGGCGAGGTCGTCGTCGCGGTCAAGGCCTGCGCGATCAACTATCCCGACGTGCTGATGATCGTCGACAAATATCAGTTCAAGCCCGAGCGGCCCTTCGCGCCGGGAGGCGAGGTCGCGGGCGTGATCGACGCCGTGGGCGAGGGGGTCGAGGGCTTTGCCTCAGCTTCGAGGATGCCTCGGCGCTGCTGCTCACCTACGGCACGACGATCCATGCGCTGCAGGATCGCGGCGAGCTCAAGGAGGGCGAGACTTTGCTCGTGCTCGGCGCGGCGGGCGGCGTCGGCCTGTCGGCGGTCGAGATAGGCAAGGCGATGGGCGCACGCGTGATCGGCGCGGTCTCTTCGGAGGAAAAGGCGCAAGCCGTGCGCGATGCCGGGGCCGACGATGTCCTGATCTATCCGCGCGGACCCTTCGACAAGGACGGCCAGAAGGCGCTGTCGCAGCAATTCAAGGATGCGGTCGGCCCGAACGGCGCCGATGTGATCTATGACGCGGTCGGCGGCGATTATTGCGAGCCGGCGCTGCGCTCGATCGCCTGGGAAGGGCGCTATCTGGTGATCGGCTTTCCGGCCGGCATACCGAAGCTCCCGCTCAACCTCACCCTGCTCAAGAGCTGCGATGTGCGCGGCGTCTTCTGGGGCGCCTTCGCGGCGCGCGACCCCCAGCACAATGCCGCGAATATCGCCGCGCTCTTCGCGATGTGGAAGGCCGGCAAGATCCAGCCCAAGGTCACCGAGATCTTCGCCTTCGAGCAAGGCGGCGAGGCGATCGCCAGGCTCGGCGACCGCAAGGCGATCGGCAAGCTCGTGGTCAGGATCGCCGACTGACGCGCGACCCGTTGCGCCGGGCGATGCCGGTCCCTATTTCCGTTGCGACGGATTTGGCATGGGGAGAACGGGGCGATGCCCGACTTCAAGGATCGCGAAAAGGGTTTCGAGAACAAGTTCGCGCATGATCAGGAAATGCAATTCCGGATCACCGCGCGGCGCAACCGGCTGCTCGGCGAATGGGCGGCGGGGCTGATGGGGCTGACTCCCGAGGAAACCGACGCTTATGCCAAGGCCGTGGTGCAGGCGGATTTCGAGGAAGTCGGCGACGAGGATGTCGTGCGCAAGCTGATGGGCGACCTGACCGCCGCCGATTGCGAAATCGACGACAACGCGATCCGCGCCAAGATCGACGAAAAGACCGTCGAAGCGCGCCGCCAGCTGATCGAGGCGCTGGAGTAAGCCGATGGCCATGGACGCTGACCATATCAAGCAGCTGATCGAGGACGGCATTCCCGGCGCGACGGCCGAGATCACCGATCTTGCCGGCGACGGCGACCATTATGCGGTGCGCGTGACATCGCGCGAGTTCCGCAACAAGCCGCTCGTCAGCCAGCATCAGCTCGTCTACTCGGCGCTCGGCGACCGGATGGGCGAGGCGCTCCATGCCCTGCAGATTCACACAGTCATTCCCGACGAGGAGTAACCGTCATGTCCGATCCCCAATCCCGCATCGACGAGACCGTCAAAGGCAACGATGTCGTATTGTTCATGAAGGGCTCGCCGCTCTTCCCGCAATGCGGCTTTTCGAGCCGTGCGATCGCGATTCTCGAACATTGCGGCGTCGAATTCGAAAGCGTCGACGTGCTGCAGGACCAGGAGGTCCGCCAGGGCATCAAGCAATATTCCAACTGGCCGACCATCCCGCAGCTCTATGTGAAGGGCGAATTCGTCGGTGGTTCGGACATCATGATGGAAATGTACGAAAGCGGCGAACTGCCCGAACTGCTCGAGAAGAAGGGCGTCAAGGTTTCCGCCGCGGACTGACCGGATATAGGCTCCCGCGACCTGCAATCCGTTCGTCCTGAGCCTGTCGAAGGGCGGGCCGCGAGCGATGTGGCCAGCCTCATGCCCTTCGACTTCGCTCAGGACGAACGGGGCAAGTACTTCTCGGCATTGTTCAGGCTGCGGCCGTCTGCGGACGGTGGCCGAGCATGCGCGCGCCGCCGGCCTCGACGGCCGCAATCGCGAGCGTTGCCGCCGCCTGGCCGAGTAGCACGACCTTGCCGAGCGCGGTCAGGTTGGCAAATTCGATCTCGAAAACGACGACACTCGCGATCACCCAGTCGACATTCAGGAACACGATCAGCCAGACAAGCAGCGCCGGCGGAACGGCGCGGGTGCCCGCATAGCCGAGCAAAATCGCCGCGCCGAGGCAGATCCAGCCGCCTGCGGCGACATAGACGGGCGCCAGGCCGAGCGCGGCCGAAACCTGTGCGGTGAACAGCACATCGACGGCGAATATCGCCGCGCAGACCGCGGCATCGAGCAATAGAATCTTCTTCAGGAAATCGACGGTCATTGGTTCCTCCTGTCGCTTGTGACGGCGCGATCATCGCGCGGCGCGTGCGGAGCGTCGATTACCTTGGAGGTAATGGAATTGCGGAGGGGAGGGGGGTAAGCCGGGCCGTATTCCTGCGCAGGCGGGAATCTAGTTCCGACGATTCGGCGTGATCCCGACAGTGCGGGCCTGGGCTCCCGCCTTTGCGGGAGCACGAGTAAGGAGACGACGAAGATGTCCACCGTTCCCGCTGGCCAGCAGATCCGACACTGGCGCGAGAGACGCCGGTTGAGCCAGATGGCGCTGGCGCTCGATGCCGACATCTCGCCGCGCCATCTGAGCTTCATCGAGACCGGCCGCTCGCAGCCGAGCCCGGGGACGATCGAGCGGCTCGCCGAACAGCTCGACATCCCGTTGCGCGCGCGCAACGGGATATTGAAGGCGGCGGGCTTCGCGCCGCGCCATGGCGAGCGGACGCTCGACGATCCGGCGATGCAGCGCGCACAGGCCTCGATCGAGCATATCCTCTCCGGCCACATGCCCTTCCCGGCGATCGCCGTCGATCGCCACTGGAACATCATTGCCGCCAACCAGGCGATCAGCTTCTTCACCGAGCAGATTTCAGGCGCGATGCTCGAGCCGCCGATGAATGCAATGCGGTTGGCGCTCCATCCCGAAGGCCTCGCGCCGCAGGTCGTCAACCTCGCCGAATGGCATGGCCACGTGCTCGAACAGCTCGACCGGCAGATCGAGGCCAGCGCCGATGAGGGGCTGATCGCCTTGCGCGAAGAGATATCGGCCTATCCGCATGAGAGCGGCGAGCAAGCGCCGCCGCCCGATCCCGAAC
>JAIVHR010000208.1:0-1012 GCA_020200935.1 Sphingomonadales bacterium | reverse complement strand
CTTCGGCTCCTCGCAATGACGAACGCTGATGGTTGTCGGGCGATCTGATTTTGGGGGGTGTGCGGGGGACGGAACGGCGCGAGACCAGTGGAGCGGGCCGTCCCGTCCCCACACGGGGGGTTTTGGAACGCCCCAGACGATGCACCCCTCGTGCCAGTTTTTGCTAAACCGTATAAAAACAACCGCTTGGATGGTTGCCCGAATCCTAACATCCGCGAAAGTGTCAATTTCTTCGACAGACGTCGAGTGGCCATTGTTTACAAGCGTAATCGATATGACTACGCCTGTGGTCGTTATGGACGGACGAATCAGCGAGGCCGAGCTGGCGATCATGGAAGCGCTCTGGCGCGATGCGCCGCTGAGCGCGGCCGAGATCGCCCGGCGGGTGGCGCCCGAACGCGGCTGGAGCCTGCAGACCGTCAAGACGCTGATCTCGCGGCTCGACGAAAAGGGCGCGATCAGCCACCGGCAGGACGGTCGCCGCTATCTCTATTCGCCCGAGGTCGCGCGCGAGGCCTATGTCACGCGCGAATCGCGGCGCTTCGTCGAGCGATTGTTCGGCGGCAAGGTGATGCCGCTGGTCGCCCATCTCGCCGACAGCGATGCGTTGAGTGAGGAAGACATCGCCGAAATCGAAAAGCTGATCAGGGAGCTCAAGCGATGATCGATTGGCTGACCGGCACGTTGATCGCGACGACGGTGCTGATGGCGCTCGTGCTGATCGTGCGCGCGCCGGTGGCGCGGATGTTCGGGGCGCGCATCGCCTATGCGCTGTGGCTGATCCCGGCGGCGCGGCTCTTCATGCCGAGCCTGACGCGGACGATCGAGGTTCCGGGGCGCGAAGCCGCGCCTTCGGCGCTCTCGCCCGAGACGCTGGCGGTAATCGCCGCGGCGCAGGCCGAGCCGGCCTCGTTCGACTGGACCGCATTGGCGCTGACCGTCTGGATCGGCGGCGCGGCGATGCTCTTCCTCTGGCGCATGGCGAGCTACATCCAGCAGCGCGAGGATATCC
>JAIVHR010000207.1 GCA_020200935.1 Sphingomonadales bacterium | reverse complement strand
GGGCGGCCGGCGCTCCTGCCGGGGACGCAGCGGCGGAGGGGGAGTCGGACGCGGAGTCGGATGCGGAGTCGGACCGGGCGCGGATCGGCGATCGATCCTCGCGACGCGGATGAGGTGGGGATCCTCCCCGGGGAGGGGAGGGGGTGACACCCCGGGGCGTGTCAACCTGCTGTCAAGCCGGCGTGAACTTAACGGAAGGATCGGGCGACCCCGCGAAACAAAAGCACAATTCCCGACGGCCTCTATGCGTCCACTTCGCAAAGTTAGCGCAAGAATGTTGCGCTGCGATCGGTCTTCGAGACGAGGGTCGCCGGAGAAGGAACAATGCGTCACCCCAGCGAAGGCTGGGGTCTATCCCAGATGCGCGAGCGCGAGACCGACAGCCGGGATAGATTCCAGCCTCCGCTGGAATGACGTGATTCCTTGGCCGAAGGGGATAATCGCCGATCAAGTCCGGGGTGACGCGAGTGGCGAGCCTACTCTTCCACGCGCACCCGCGTCCCGGTCTCGAAATCCCCGGTCAGCATGTCGCGGATATAGTCGCCGACGGCTTCGGGTGGCTTGAGTTCGGCCTGGTCCTCGCCCGGATAGGCATTCTGGCGCATCCTGGTCGCCGTCGCGCCGGGATCGACGATCGCGACGCGTACGCCCGAAGTGTTCCGGACCTCCTCGCCATAGGCCTCGACCAAGGTCTCGAACGCCGCTTTCGAGGCGCCGTATGCGCCCCAATAAGCGCGCGGGTTGCGGCCGACGCTCGAGGTCAGCGCGATCAGCCGGCCGGCCTCGCTCTTGCGCAACGCCGGGTCGAGCGCGCCGATCAGCGCCTGCTGGGCGAGGAAATTGAGCGTCATCACCTGGCTCAGCTCCTTGGCCTCGATCTGGGTGACCGGGGTCAGGCTGCCGAGCATCGCGGCGTTGAGCACGAGGATGTCGAGCGCCGGCCAGCGCTCGCGCACCGCCGCGGCGAGCCGCGCGATCGAGTCGCCGTCGGTCAGGTCTAGCGGGGCGATCGTCGCGCTGCCGCCGGCCTCGTGGATTTCCTCCTCGACCGCCTCGAGCCCGCCCGATGTCCGCGCGACGAGGATGACATGCGCGCCGGCGCCGGCCAGCGCCTTCGCCGTCGCCGCGCCAATCCCCCGGCTCGCGCCGGTGACGAGGGCGGTTTTGTTTTTGAGATCAGTCACTTTGGCTCCATTGGTTTTATTCGATTGTCAGACTCGACCTGGCGGTCGAGCGCGGCACCAGCCCGCACCCCCACCCGGCCTCCCAATGAGTTTACCCTGTGGGAGGCCGGGTGGGGGTGCGGGCTGGTGCCGCGCCTTCGCGATAGCGAAGGTCTGACAAATCACGTCACCCGTTCGGCGAGCAGCGGAAGTTCGGCGATCTTGCCGCGCGAATCCTTGTCGGTCAGCGAGGTCGGATAGTCGCCCGAGAAGCAGGCGTCGCAGCGCTGGGGATTCTGCTCGCGCCGCCCGTCCTCGCCGAGCGCCCGATAGAGCCCGTCGATCGACAGGAAGGCGAGGCTGTCGGCCTCGATGAACTGGCGCATCTCCTCGACATTGCGCGAGGAGGCGAGCAATTTGTCGCGCTCGGGCGTGTCGACGCCGTAAAAGCAGCTATGCGTCGTCGGCGGGCTGGCGATCCGCATATGGACCTCGGTCGCGCCGGCCTCGCGCATCATCTCGACAATCTTGGTGCTGGTCGTGCCGCGGACGATCGAATCGTCGATCAGCACCACGCGCTTGCCGTCGATCAGCGCCCGGTTGGCATTGTGCTTGAGCTTGACGCCGAGATGGCGGACCCGGTCGCCGGGCTGGATGAAGGTGCGGCCGACATAATGCGATCGGATGATGCCGAGCTCGAAGGGGATGCCCGATTGCTGCGCATAGCCGATCGCCGCCGGGGTACCCGAATCGGGCACCGGGATGACGAGATCGGCCTCGACCGGATTTTCGCGCGCCAGCTCGGCGCCGATCTCCTTGCGCACCGAATAGACCGACTGGCCGTCGACGATCGAATCGGGGCGCGAGAAATAGACATGCTCGAAGATGCAGGGCCGCGGCGCATGCGGCGCGAAGGGCCGGTGCGAGGCGATGCCCTCGTCATTGACGACGATCAGCTCGCCGGGATCGACCTGGCGGACGAACTCGGCGCCGATCACATCGAGCGCCACGGTCTCCGAGGCGAGGATCGTCGCCTGGTCTCCTTCCGGGCCCATCTTGCCCATCACCAGCGGCCGGATGCCGAGCGGGTCGCGGCAGCCGATCATCCCCTGCGACGTCAGGCAGACCAGCGAATAGGCGCCTTCGACCTGCTTCAGGGCATCGATCACCTTGTCGAGCAGGGTCTTGTAGCTCGAGGTCGCGACGAGGTGGATGATCGTCTCGGTGTCCGAGGTCGACTGGAAGATCGAGCCATGCTTGACGAGATCGCGCCTGAGGGTCAGCGAATTGGAAATATTGCCGTTATGCGTGATCGCGAAGCCGCCCGATTCGAGATCGGCATAGAGCGGCTGGACGTTGCGCAGGCCCGATTCGCCGGTCGTCGAATAGCGCACATGGCCACAGGCCGCCTCGCCCGGAAGCTGACGGATGACGTCGTCCTGGTCGAAATTGCGGTCGGCAGGGTCGAAGGGATTGGTTGTCAGCATGGCGATCCCGGCAACTTGATCGTCTCGCGCCGCATATAGGGGGGCGCAACGCGTTTGTCTCGCTTTTGTCGTCAAACCCTGGGGAGCCGACGACGGCGACATTCGTTGATCGCACGGAAAGGAGATTTTTCATGGCCAAGGACCACGGACCCCAGATCAAGAATGACGAGACCTATGAAGAGCTGAAGGAGCAGGGCGCCTCGAAGGAAAAGGCCGCCCGCATCGCCAACGCCCAGGCCAACGACAATGTCGATGCGCGCGGCACCGAGCTCGAGGATCGCACCAGGGAAGAGCTTTACGATCAGGCGCAGGAGATCGGCATCGAAGGCCGCTCCGAGATGGACAAGGACGAACTGATCGAGGCGATCCGGAGCCGTTAGGCGGCGATCACTCCCGAATGAGGCGTTTTTCTCCCGTTCGTCCTGAGCGCTGCCGAAGGCAGCAGTCGAAGGGCGTGCCGCGGGCGACGTCGCTTGCGGCCCGCCCTTCGACAAGCTCAGGACGAACGGGTTCTTCTCCAGCTGGTTTGCCGCCCCTAGGCCGGGTACGCGCACTGCGAAGAGTGGTGCCAAATCCCGCATGCCGTAGCGTCAGGTTATTGACGTTAACGTGAAGGGCATCTAGCCAGCCGCCATGGCAACCGAATTCGAAGCGGGCATCGACACGCCCGACGAGCAAAACCGCGAAACCTATACGATCAGCGATCTCTCGCAGGAGTTCGACGTCACGCCGCGGGCGCTGCGCTTCTACGAGGATGAAGGGCTGATCTCGCCCGAGCGGCACGGGCTGACCCGCGTCTATGTCAAGCGCGATCGGGCGCGGCTCGCCTGGATCCTGCGCGCCAAGCGGGTCGGCTTCAGCCTCGCCGACATCCGCGAGATGATCGATCTCTACGATATCGGCGACGACCGGCTGACCCAGCGCAAGGTTACGATCGACAAATGCCACGAGCGCATCGCGACCCTCAAGCGCCAGCGCGAGGATATCGATTCGTCGATCGAGGAGCTCGAGCGCTTCGTCAACCTGATCGAAGAGATCGTGGGATAAGCAAATTGTTCGAATGACTAGAGACCGTTAGGGCTCAGGGCTAACGGATATCTGGTGAGCTGAAGAGGAAGACCGATGCCCCAATATACGCCCCCCGTGCGCGACAGCCGCTATGTGCTCGACCATGTCGTCGCGCTCGATCGCTATGCGAACCTGCCGGGCTTCGAGAATGCAAGTGCCGACATGATCGATGCGATCCTTTCCGAAGGCGGGAAATTCTGCGCCGACAAGCTGTTTCCCTTGAACCAGATCGGCGACGAGCAGGGCTGCACGCGGCATGAGGACGGATCGGTAACGACGCCCGACGGCTTCAAGGAAGCCTACAAGGAATTCACCGCCGGCGGCTGGCCGACCTTGATGGCGCCGGTCGAGCATGGCGGGCAGGGGCTGCCGCATGTGCTGGGCACGGCATTCGAGGAATTCCTGATCAGCTCGAACATGGCCTTCGCGATGTATCCGGGGCTGACCCAGGGCGCGGTCGCCGCGATCAACGCCAAGGGATCGCCCGAGCAGAAGGAGAAGTATCTCCCGAAGATGATCGCCGGCGAGTGGACCGGGACGATGAATCTCACCGAGCCGCAATGCGGCACCGATCTCGGCATGATCCGCACCAAGGCCGAGCCGCGGGCCGACGGCAGCTACGCGATCACCGGCACCAAGATCTTCATCTCGTCGGGCGAGCACGATCTTGCCGAGAATATCATCCATCTTGTGCTCGCCAAGACGCCCGACGCGCCGGACAGCTCGAAGGGCATCTCGCTCTTCATCGTGCCCAAGTTCATGGTCGGCGACGACGGATCGATCGGCGATCGCAACGCGGTCGAGTGCGGCTCGCTCGAAGAGAAAATGGGGATCCACGGCAACTCGACCTGCGTCATGAATTACGACGGCGCGACGGGCTGGCTGGTCGGCGAGGAGAACAAGGGGCTGGCCGCCATGTTCATCATGATGAACGCGGCGCGGCTCGGTGTCGGGCTGCAGGGGCTCGGCGTCGGCGAGGTCGCCTATCAGAACGCCGTCGCCTATGCGCTCGACCGGCGCCAGGGCAGGGCGCTGACCGGCCCGGCCGATCCCGAAGAGAAAGCCGATCCGATCATCGTCCATCCCGACGTCCGCCGGATGCTGATGGAATCGAAGGCCTATCTCGAGGGCGCCCGGGCTTTGTGCCTGTGGGGCGCGCTGCAGGTCGATCTGGTCCATCTCGCCCAGACCGAGGAGGAGCGGCAGGAGGCCGACGACCTGATCTCGCTGCTGACGCCGGTGATCAAGGGCTTCATCACCGACAAGGGCTATGAGATCGCGACCAAATCGCAGCAGGTCTATGGCGGCCACGGCTATATCCGCGAATGGGGCATGGAACAGTATGTCCGCGATGCCCGGATCGCGATGATCTATGAGGGCACCAACGGCATCCAGGCGATGGATCTCGTCGGCCGCAAGCTCGCCAAGGATGGCGGCCGGGCGATCCAGGCTTTCATGAAGCTGGTCGCCGACGAGGTCGCCGAGCGGCAGGAGGACGAGGCGGTCAACCGCATCGCCCGCGGGCTCGAGGAAGCCAATGGCGAGCTCAGAAAGGCGACGATGTGGCTGATGCAGAACGCCTTTGCCAACCTCAACCATGCCGGTGCCGCGGCCTATCCCTATATGGAATTGATGGGCATCGTTTCGATCGGGCTGATGTGGCTGCGCATGGCCAAGGCCAGCGCGGGGGCGATCGAGGCCGGCGAGGGCGATGCCGCCTTCCACAAGGCGAAGCTCGTCACCGGGCGCTTCTACGCCGAGCGGATCATGCCCGACGCCGGCAGCCTGCGCGCGCAGATCGAAGGCGGATCGGACAGCCTGATGGCATTGGAGCCCGAGGCCTTCGTCGCGGCTTGACGCGGTTGGCGGGCTCGGCTTCAATTTACCGTCATTGCGAGGAGCCGAAGGCGACGCGGCAATCCAGGGCGGACAGGCGGTTCGCCGGCAGATAAGGCGGGCCTGGATTGCTTCGTCGCTGCGCTCCTCGCAATGACGATGAGTGGAGAAGAGCAAGTATGTCGCGCCGCGCAAAATGGATATGGGGTATCGCCGGCATCGTCGCGGCGGCTTTGTTCGCCTGGATCGCGACCCATATGCTCGGGCTCGCCGATATGGGCGGATCGGACAGCGAGCTTTCGGTCGACCTCACCGATGCCGACGAGGAACCGAGCGCCGTGCTCTGCTCCTCGCAGGCGACCGCCGATGCGGTCGGCGCGCGGGTCTTTGCCCGGGCGCGGGAGGCCTCGCAGGATCCCGAAGCGCTCGCGCGGCTAGAGGCCGACAGCCTGGTCCGGCTCGATCGCACCGAGCTCACCGAATATATCGAGGCGCGCGATGTCGCCGAATGTTCGGCGCGGCTGGTGATCGAGCTGCCGCGCGGCACCGAGCCGGCCTTCGGCTATAGCCGCCGGCTGCGCGCCGATATCGACTATGTCGTGCGCGGCGGATCGGGGGCGATCGACCGGCTGAGCGGCGCCGACCTGGTGATCACCGATCTCGCCGCCGCCGATCTGTCGATCCGCGAGCGCGCATTCGAGGACACCTCCGACGAGGAGGATCCGATCGGCGCGCTGATCGAGGATATCGAGGGCGAGCCCGATGACCGGCCCGACCAGCCGGCCCAGCGCCCGCGTCCAGGCCCGCCGGCCGAAGGCGACCCGGTCGATCTGCTGCCGCCGGAAATGGATGGCCAGGGGCGGTGATCGCCTTCCTGCGACCAAATGCACCCCCGTTCGTCCTGAGCGCTGCCGAAGGCAGCAGTCGAAGGGCGGGCCGCGGACGATGTCGCTTGGTGCACGCCCTTCGACAGGCTCAGGACGAACGGGGACAATGCGGATACCTGTGGTTCATTCTTCAACAGGCCAGCTGAATTCGATCGCCGTCTCGCCGGTTCCCTGCCCGCGCTCATCATAGCGCCGCTCCGCGATCCGGCCGATCCCGTCCGCCTCGACGATCAGCACCGTGCTGCAGCGCGTACCGTAGACCGGGTTGATGATGAAGATCGGGCTCAGATGCACGGTTTCCGGTCCGGCCAGCGGCGCCGCATCGGCGCGCAGGGCATCGAGCAGCGGCGCGGCGTTGCCGTCGCCGGTTTCGAGCCAGCCGGCGAGGATCGCCTTGATCCGCTCGACCTTGGGCCAGGGCTCGTCGAGCGGGCCGTTCGACATGCCGTGGATGCCGGGGGCGAGCGGGCGGATCGCCGGCTCGGGGCGATTGCTCAGAATGCGCGCGCATCCCGCCCGCACATCGATCAGGTTGAAGGGGTTGAAGTCGGCGAGATCCGGCGCGGCGGGATCGGCATAGCGCCCGCCGCCGGTCAGCAGATCGGCGACCAGCTGCCCGCGCGAGGCCTTGCCGGGATCGGGGCCGGCCGGGTTGCGCAGATTGGTGACGACCGCCATCCGCCCCTGCTCCGAAACGCCGAGCCAAGTGCCGCCGGCTTCGGCATCGCGCCCGGCGATGACGTGCGGGGTCTCGTCCCAACGGGCGAGTGGTTCGGCCGGGCGGTCATGGCGCTCGTCGCGATTGCCGATCAGCACCAGCGGCCGGCGCGGATCGGCGCCCCAGGCAAAGGCGAGCACACACATGGCAGTCTATCTCCGGCTCACGCGCAAAGACGAAGCGTCATTGCGAGGAGCCGAAGGCGACGCGGCAATCCAGTTCGGGCCTGGATTGGTTGACCTGCGGTCGCCTGCGGCCCGCTACGCTCGCAATGACGAAAGAGTCAGTGTGCAGAATGGGTCCCTCATTCTTCAGGCAGGAAATCGGGCACCGAGAGATATCGCTCGCCGGTATCGTAGTTGAAGCCGAGGATTCGCTTGGCCTCTCCGACTTCGTCGATCTTCTGCCGGATCGCGGCCAAGGTCGCGCCCGAGCTGATGCCGACCAGCATGCCTTCCTCGGCCGCCGCGCGGCGGGCCATCTCCTTGGCATCCTCGGGATCGACCTGGATCGTGCCGTCGATCGCGTCGGTATGGAGGTTTTCGGGCACGAAGCCGGCGCCGATGCCCTGGATCGGGTGGGGACCCGGATCGCCGCCCGAGATCACCGGCGACAAAGTCGGCTCGACGGCGAAGGCCTGCATATCGGGCCATTTGCGCTTGAGCATCTCGAATTGCTGCGGCATCCAGGCGCCGTCGGTCTCTTCGATCAGCTCGGCGGCGCGCTCGATCGCGCCCTTCATGCCCTTTTCCTTGGCCGTCAGATCGAATTTCGCGCCATAAGCGAGCATCAGCCGCCGCCTTTCGACCGACATCGATTCGGGCATCACGAGCACCAGCTCATAGCCCTTGACCGCCGCGACCATGGCGAGGCCGATGCCGGTATTGCCCGATGTCGGCTCGATGATCGTGCCGCCGGGCTTGAGCTTGCCCGAGCGTTCGGCATCCTCGATCATCGCCATCGCGATCCGGTCCTTGATCGATCCGCCGGGGTTCGACCGTTCGGACTTGATCCAGACTTCCGCATCGCCGAACAGGCGCTGGATGCGGATATGCGGCGTGTTGCCGATCGTCTCGACGATATTGGCGGCTCTCATGAAGGCTTCTCCTGCAAAGTCTGTTCGGGTGTCTCTTCATCCAACTCGGGGGGCGGGTCAAAGGTCCGTGTGTGGCGCAGCACCGGGAACCATCGGCTCCACAATAGCACGGTGACGACCGCGCCGACACCGCCCGAAACGACCGCCGCTACCGGGCCGAATATCCAGGCGAGGCTGCCCGAGAAAAAATCGCCGAATTCGTTCGAGGCCGAGATCGTCAGCAGCGATACCGAAGAGACGCGCCCGCGCTTGTCGTCGGGGGTGTGGAGCTGGATCAGCGACTGGCGGATATAGACCGAGAACATGTCGGCCGCGCCGACGATGACGAGCATCGCGAGCGACAGCGGCATCGAGGTCGATAACCCGAAGACGATCGTCGCGAGTCCGAAGACGGCGACCGACCAGAGCATCTTGGGGCCGACATGAGTCTTGAGCGGCCGGAAGGAGAACCACAAAGCGGTCAGCGCCGCGCCGACCGCCGGGGCGGCGGCGAGCTGCGACAGGCCGGTCGCGCCGACCTCGAGGATATCGCGCGCATAGACCGGGAACAGCGCCGTCGCGCCGGCGAGGAAGACGGCGAACAGATCGAGCGTGATCGCGCCGAGCACCATCCGGTTGCGCCGCACATAGCGCAGCCCGTCTATGACCTGGCCGATCGGCCGCTGGGCACCGACGATCGGTGTGCGCGGCACCTTGCCGATCAGGCTCAGCGCGCCGAGCGCGACGCAGAACATCGCGCAGGAGGTCGCATAGGGCAGCGCCGGATCGACGATATAGAGATAGCCGGCGATCGCCGGGCCGACGATGACGCCGACCTGCCAGGATATCGAGGACAAGGCGATCGCGTTGGGCAGCACCTCCTTGGGCACCAGGTTGGGCGCCAGCGCGCCGAGCGCCGGCCCGGCGAAGGCGCGGGCGATGCCGAGCAGGATTGCGACTCCGAACAGCACCGGCAGGTCCATCGCTTCGCGCCAGGTGACGAAACCGAGGATCGCCGCGCAGACGATCTGCAGCCCGACCATCCATTTGGCGACCGTCCGCCGGTCGAACCGGTCGGCGGCGAGCCCGGCGAACGGCGTCAGCACGAACAGCGGCAGGAATTGCAGCAGCCCGATGATCGCCAGCTGCCCGGCCGCCGCGCCGACCCCCATCCCGCCGTCGCGCGCGATATTGTAGGCCTTGGCGATCCGGAAAGGGTGCGGAGCGTCGGCCATGGCGCCCTCTAATCCGCGCGGTGCGAGGTCGGCAAGCGGCACAGGTCTCCCTCCCGCTTGCGAGAGGGGATGGCCGGGTCGAAATGCCTCCCGGGAATTTCTGATCATTGCCGGGGGCAAAGATCACGCGGCCATGGGTGGGCGAGCTGACCGGGTGACGAACTGAGGTTTCCTTGCCGCAAGGGGATACTTGCCGATCAGGACCGGGGTGACAAAGTGAGCGGCCTTCGCGCGGCGCCCCGATCCGTCATGCCGGACTTGATCCGGCATCCAGAGCCACAGGCGCCATCGCCTACCGCCCTGGACCCCGGATCAAGTCCGGGGTGACGGGGTGCGAGGCACCTGATCTGTCAATGCCGCGAGCAGCCCGGCCGCCTCAAATCGTCCGCGCGCTCCCCTCGGACCGGATCAGCACCCGCGTGCCGAGCTGCGCCTGCTCGAACAGCAAGGCGGCGAAATCGTCGGGGACGCCGATGCAGCCATGCGTCGCATAGCCGTAATCGACCTCGCTGCCGTGGATCGCGATGCCGTCGTTGGTCAGCCGCATCATGTAAGGCATCGGCGCGTCATAGAGGTTGGAGACGTGGTCGATATTCTTCTCGGTGATCGTGAAGCGCCCGGTCGGAGTCGGCTTCTCGTCGGCGCCGTAGAGGATCACCGCGCGGCCGATCTCGTAGCCGGCGCGATAGACATGGAGCATTTCGGTATCGAGATCGATGATGATGCGCAGCTCGCCGTCCGGAACGCCGCTGTCGTTCCAGGCGAAGGTGCCGTGCTCCATCGGCCCCGTCACCGCGAGCTCGCTGACGATCTGGAAACCGCCATTGGCCGCCGTGCCGTGCGCGGTCGAGGCAAGCGAGAGCAGCGTCTGCGCCGGTGCTTCGACCGGCTGCGGCGTCGGGGCGGCGGTCGCGAGGGTTTGCGGCTCGGGCTCGACGCCGGCCTGGTCGAGCATGTCGGCCGAGATGGAGCCGAACTGCGCCATCAGCCCGATGATCGCCGCGGCGATGACGAGCTTCGTTCCGAGCCAGAGTCCGTTGGTATGCCGCATGTGTCTCGTCCCGTGCCTGTTTAAGGCTTTCTCAACCATTATCGGGCCGAGGAGCAACGAAATTCATGACTTGTTTACCACGATCCGGGCGGTTTTGGCGCGGGTCTCGTGTGCGTTAACCGGTGGTGTGCCGCGATGGGACAGAAGCGGCCGGGTCAGAGAGCGGGCGCGAGCGAATCCCCGAGCGAGCGGAGCATCGCGCTGCCGTCGCCTTTCCAGGCGCTGCCATGCATGCAGGCGAGCGTGGTCGGCCCCATATCGGCGAGCCGGTCGATGACGGCCCGGGTGTTGGGGCCGTGGGCGTAATAATCCATCGCCTGCCGGAATTCCTCGCTCGGCGAGAGGATATCGCCTTCGACGAGCGGCTCGGCTCCGATGCCGGGCTGGGTGAAGAGATCGCCGCAGAAGAGGGTCGATGTCTGGCGCTCGAAGAGGAAGCCGTTCTCCCAGCCATGCGGGACATGCGGCGCGTAGATCCATTCCAGGGTTCGCCCGCCGATATCGAGCGTCTCGCCATCCTCCATCCCGCGCGGCGGCCGGTCGGCGAGATCGGTCATCGAGACCATCGCGGCGACGGCGCTGCAGAGCGGCGCCGCCTCGGGGGCCGCGGCGAGCCACAGATTGAGCGCGCCGCATTCGTCGGCCTCGACATGGCTGAAGCCGATATGCCGCAGCTTGGCGACCGGCATCACCGTGGCGACCGCCGCGCTGACCTGCGCAAACAGCCCGCGCGGCCCGGCATGGAACAGCAGCGGCTCGTCGGCGATCAGCAGATATTGGTTGAAGGAGAATTCCTGCCCCGGGATCGGCAGCGGCGTGTTGATCCGGTAAAGGCCGTCGCCGATCTCGACGATGTTGGTGCCCGTTTCGGTATCGGTGATCATGGCGCGCCTCCCGCTAGTTCGAGA
>JAIVHR010000153.1 GCA_020200935.1 Sphingomonadales bacterium | reverse complement strand
TTGCGCGCGACGATATCGACCTCGCCGCGCGGGGTGCGGATATTGCGGTCGAGGATACGATAGCCCTTGAGGCGAAGATACCAGGCGGCGAGCCCTTCGCCACGGCGGCCGCGCTTTTCGGCGGCATAGTGGCTCACATGCCGTCCTTGAGCGCCCTGGCGCGGTCATAGAGATCGCCGCGCCTCAGGCCGAAGCGCGATGCCACCTCGGCGGCCGCCTTGCCCGGCGGCAGGCGGCCGAGCGCCTCGCGCAGCGCTTCGTCGATCTCCGCTTCGTCCGGCGGCGCGGCTTCGCCGGGCGGGCCGACGACGATGACGATCTCGCCCTTGGGCGGCGCGTCGGCATAGCGTTCGGCAAGTTCGGCGAGCGTCCCCGTTATCGTCTCCTCGAACCGCTTGCTGATTTCGCGCACCACCGCGGCTTCGCGGTTCCCCAGAGTCTCGGCGAGCGCCGCGAGGCTCTTGCCGAGCCGCTGTGCCGATTCGTAGAAGACGAGCGTCGCGCGGATGCTCGACAGCTCGGCGATCGCATCGGCGCGCGCCTTCTCCCTGGCCGGCAGGAATCCGGCGAACAGAAACCGATCGGTCGGCAGCCCGGCCAGGGTCAGCGCGGCGATCGTCGCCGAGGGGCCGGGGAGCGTGGTGACTTCCCGCCCGGCCTCGCGCGCCGCGCGCACGAGTTTGTAGCCGGGATCGGAGATCAGCGGCGACCCGGCATCCGAGACCAGCGCCACCGCCTCGCCCGCCATCCGCTCGACGAGTGCCGCGCGCACCGATTCGTCGCTATGGTCGTGATAGCGCGTCACCGATTTCTTCAGCCCGAGATGGTTGAGCAGCTTCGCTGTCACCCGGCTGTCCTCGGCGGCGATGACGTCGGCGCGCGAAAGCACATCGGCGGCCCGCGCCGTCAAATCTTGCAAGTTGCCGATCGGCGTGGCGACGATATAAAGCCCGGGCAGTAGCGTATCGGTCATAGGAATTTCGTCATGGCATCTCGGCACCCCAAGGAGCAACGGCGCTCGTCTCTGCGCCGATTCGGCATCATCGTCATCGCGCTGACCTTGGCAGGCTGCGAATCGCTGTTGCCGCGCACAGCGCCGCCGCCGACCGAGACCGCGCCGCCGCCGCAGCAAGAGGAAGTGGTGATCCGCGAGGGCATCCCCGAGGACGGCCGCCACCGGGTTGCGCTGCTGGTGCCGACCTCGGGCAACAATGCCGGCGTCGGCCAGTCGATCGCTAATGCGGCCAACATGGCGATCCTCGATACCGGCGGCGAGGAAGTGCGCATCAC
>JAIVHR010000331.1 GCA_020200935.1 Sphingomonadales bacterium | reverse complement strand
GAGCGCGGTCGAGGGCGATGCGATCGCCAAGCCATACGGCACCTTGCGGCATTTCGAATTTGCCGGCGCGGGCGAGGAGACCGGGCTCGATGCGCTGCGGGAGGGCGGCAATTTTACCGCCGGCGCGATCGCCATCGCGGTTACGCCGGCCGAGGGCGAGGGCGAACAGATCGGTGAAGTGACGGTGCGCGAGGCGGAGGTGGTGTTCAGCGAGGAAGGCCAGCCGGGCGTACAGACGCTGGAGGCGACCTGGCAGTGCGGGAGCTAGGGCCGTGTGCTCCTGCGAAAGCAGGAGCCCAGAGCCGCAAGCGATTCCCTGAGCCGCCCTGGGCTCCTGCCTTCGCAGGAGCACAACCGAAAGCTAGATATCGCTCCACCGCCGCTGGAGATTCTGCTGCACCCCGCGCAGCCGCGAATAATTCTCGTAGGACATGTTGTTGCCCTCGAGCGCCGCGACCTCGCCGAGTTCGTAGAGCAGCGTGCGCTTCGCGGTGTCGCGGATCTGGCTCTGGATGAAGGTCAGCCCGACCAGCCGCTCGCCGCTCGCTACCTCCTCGACCTCGTGGGTGGTGGTCGAGGGATAGACGATCGCCGATCCCGGGGGGCCCTTGAAGCGCAATTCGCCGTCGCCGAGCTCGATGCGCAGCGCGCCGCCCTCGTAGCTTTCGGGATCGTTGAGGAAGAGCGTGCAGGACAGGTCCGAACGCAGCATCGCATTGCCGATCTGCATCAGCGCCGCGTCCGCATGCGCGCCGTATTTCATGCCGGGCCGGTATTTGGTCATCAGCGGCGGGGCGATCTGGTGCGGGAAGGCGAAATCGCGAAATTCCTCGTTGCCGATCAGCGCCTGCGCCATGATCTGCGAGGTCTTTTGATAGGCTTCCTGATCGTGCAGATGGAGGTTGTCCTTGACCTTCGAATACGGGTTGCTGATCCGCCCGTCGACGAATTTGGCCGCCGACGCGATGCCCTTCAGCTCGTCGATCTTCGCCTTGTCGAGAATGCCTTCGATCAGTCGGAAGCTCGTCATTGCACCTGTTCCATTGCTTCGCCGATCGGCGGGTGGTCCTTCGCCGCGCTCTCGAGCCAAGCCATCGCCGCGCCGATATCCTCGCCGCGTTGCCGTCGGGTCTCGGCGATAAGATCGGCGCGCAGCCGCGGACTATAGTCATGTTCGGGCGACTTGGAATAGCGCTGCATGATCGGCCCCGAAACCAGCGTCGCGGCTCGATCGGCGTCGAGCGGGACATTGAGGAAATGCGCGGCGGCGAGCAGCTCTTCGGCGGGCTCGG
>JAIVHR010000037.1 GCA_020200935.1 Sphingomonadales bacterium | reverse complement strand
GGCGATGCGCGATATCCTCGAAAGCGAGCGGCCCGATGACGGGATCATCGGCGAGGAATTCGGCGATGTGCGCGAGGGCGCCGCGCGCCGATGGGTGCTCGATCCGATCGACGGCACGCTGAGCTTCATCGCCGGGCGGCCGATCTTCGGCACACTCATCGCGCTGATGCAGGAGGGCTGGCCGCTGCTCGGCATCATCGACCAGCCGATCGCGCGCGAGCGCTGGGTCGGCGCCGCGGGCAGGCCTACCGAATTCAACGGCGCACCGGCCGCCACCCGGCGCTGCCGCGCCCTCGAAGGCGCGATGTTGGCGACCACCAGCCCGCATTGTTTTTCCGACGATGAGGCCGAAGCCTATCTCCGGCTCGTCGCCGCCTGTTACGGCAAGCGGCCCCGGCCGCTCTATGGCGGCGATTGCCATAATTACGGGCTTCTCGCCTCGGGCCATCTCGATATCGTCATCGAAAGCGGGCTCAAGCTGCATGATTTCGCGGCGCTGGTGCCGGTGGTCGAAGGCGCCGGCGGGCAGATGTGCGACTGGCGGGGCGAGCCGCTCACCGCGGCGAGCGACGGCAATGTCATCGCGCTCGGCGAACCGGCGCGCCTCGACGACGTGCTCGAGGCGCTGCACGGGTAAGAAGTCGAGTAGACACAATTCATCATTGCGAGGAGGCCGTCAGGCCGACGCGGCAATCCAGTCCCGTCGGTGCCGCATCAGTCATCTGTCGGGCCTGGATTGGTTGACCTTCGGTCAGCTTCGCTCCCGTCGCTGCGCTCCTCGCAATGACGAATCTCGCGACTATTCTCGCTTGACCGGCGCGCCGATCGACCAGCTGAAGCAGAAGGGATCCTCTACCTGGCCGTAGCGGTCGCCCCAGAACTGGTCGTCGAGCGGGAATTTGACGATTGCGCCGGCAGCCAGGGCCTTCTCCCAGGCGGCGTCGGCATCCTCGACCTGCAGATGCAGCGTGGTGCCCGAGGGCGGCGGCAATTGCGCGCCCTCGCGCATCTCGGGAAAATCGTCATTGAGCATCAGCGAGCCGCCATTGAGCTCGAGATGCGCATGCATCAGCCGCTTCCCGTCATCGGCAAGATGCCGCATCTCCTCGCTCGCGCCGAAAGCCTTCTGATAGAACTCCACAGCCTCGGCCGCGCGCCCGTCGCGGATCGTCAGATGCGCGGTCACCCCGCCCGCCGGGCCTTGATTGTCGTCCGCCATATCGTGCCTCCCTCTTCCGAGTCGTCGAGGCACTCGGTCTAGCAGATTATCGCGTTCGCATGACCCGAGCAGTCAGCCCTGAGTCTGTCGAATGCCGTCTTGCGAGCCGGGGCCGGGGGCCGCGATATCTATCGTTTCGCGAGGTCCGCGGCTGTTGCCTTTTTCGCCGCCTCTCCCTATATGCGCCGCCTTCCGAACGATGAAATGAGCTGTCCGGCCGGTATGGGCTGCCGAGGCCGCTCGCGGATCGTCAGACATGAGGAGACGAAAATGCCCAAGCTCAAGACCAAGAGCGGTGTGAAGAAACGCTTCAAGATCACCGCCACCGGCAAGGTCCTGCACGGCGTCGCCGGAAAGCGGCACCGTCTAATCAGCCACAATTCGAAATATATCCGCCAGAATCGCGGCACCACCGAACTCGCCGATTGCGACGCCAGGACCGTCAAGAAATGGGCGCCTTACGGATTGAGGAAATAGCGCGATGGCACGGATCAAACGAGGCACCACCACCAAGGCCAAGCACAAGCGCCTGCTGAGCCAGGCCAAGGGCTATTGGGGCCGACGCAAGAACACGGTGCGCGTCGCGCGCCAGGCCGTCGAGAAAGCCGGCCAGTACGCCTATCGCGACCGCAAGGTGAAGAAGCGCAATTTCCGCGCGCTGTGGATCCAGCGGATCAACGCCGCGGTGCGCGCCGACGGGCTGACCTATGCGCGCTTCATGCATGGGCTGAAGCTCGCCGAGGTCGATCTCGACCGCAAGATCCTGGCCGATCTGGCGATGAACGAGCCCGAGGCGTTTAGCGCCGTCGTTGCCCAGAGCAAGGACGCGCTCTCGAACGCCTGAGGCGGCGACATCAATTGCCGGTTGACTGAAGCAGCCGGCCAATCGAACAGTTGAAGGGCGCATGGGCGATCGGCTCGTGCGCCCTTTTTCGTGCCACCCGTCAATATATGAAAGCCCTCATGAATCAGGAAAAACCGGACCTGCCGCAATTGAAGGAAGATCTGATCGCGGCGATCGAGGTCGCCACCAGCCTCGACGCGCTCGACGCGGTGCGCGTCCATGCGCTCGGCAAGAGCGGCGTGATCACCGGGCTGCTCAAGACGCTGGGCGGCATGGCGCCCGAACAGCGCACCGAAGAGGCGCCGAAGATCCAGGCGCTGCGCAACGATATCACCGGGGCGCTGGCCGGGAAGAAGGCCGAGCTCGAGCGCGAGGAGCTCGAAGCGAGGCTCGCCACCGAGAAGCAGGACATGACCCTGCCGGTGCGCGAGCGTCCGACGGGCAGCGTCCATCCGGTCGGCCAGGTGATGGACGAGCTTGCGGAGATTTTCGCCGATCTCGGCTTCGCCGTCGCCACCGGGCCCGAGATCGAGGATGACTGGCACAATTTCACCGCGCTCAACATTCCGCCGAGCCACCCGGCGCGCGCCGAGCACGACACCTTCTATTTCGGCGAGGACCGGACCGACGAGAAGGGCCGGCCGATGATGCTGCGCACCCACACCTCTCCGGTCCAGATCCGGACGATGACGAGCCAGAAGCCGCCGATCTACATCATCGCGCCGGGCCGCACCTATCGCAGCGATTCCGATGCGACGCACACCCCGATGTTCCACCAGATCGAGGGGCTGGTGATCGATCGCGGCATCACCATGGGCCATCTCAAATGGACGCTCGAAACGTTCCTCAAGGCGTTTTTCGAGCGCGGCGACGTCACCCTGCGTTTCCGCCCCGGCTATTTCCCCTTCACCGAGCCCTCGGCCGAGATCGATGTCGGCTATTCGGTCGACGAGAAGGGGCGGACGGTGATCGGCGGCGCCGAGAAATGGATGGAGGTGCTCGGCTCGGGCATGGTCAACCGGCGGGTGATCGAGGCTTGCGGGCTCGACCCCGACGTATGGCAGGGCTTCGCCTTCGGCACCGGCGTCGACCGGCTGGCGATGCTCAAATACGGCATGGACGATCTGCGCGCCTTTTTTGACGGCGACCTCCGGTGGCTCAGACATTACGGCTTTTCGGCTTTCGATGTGCCGACCTTGTCGGGAGGAGTGGGCGCATGAAGTTCACCCTCGAATGGCTCCGTCAGCATCTCGACACCGATGCCGATCTCGACACCGTCCTCGCCAAGCTGACCCAGCTCGGGCTCGAGGTCGAAGGCGTCGAGGATCCGGGCGCGAAGCTCGAAGGCTTCAGGATCGCCAGGGTCGTCTCGGCGGAAAAGCATCCCAATGCCGACAAGCTGCAGCTGCTGACCGTCGACACCGGCGAGGGCGATCCGGTGCAGGTGGTCTGCGGCGCGCATAATGCGAAAGCGGGCATGATCGGCGTCTTCGCGGCGCCCGGCACCTATGTGCCCGGCATCGACATGACGCTCAAACCCGCCAAGATTCGCGATGTCGAGAGCTTCGGCATGATGTGTTCGGAGCGCGAGCTCGAGATCTCCGACGAGCATGAAGGCATCATCGAGCTTGGCCCCGAAGCCGCGTCGGAAGTTGGCGAAGCTTACGCACAATGGGCCGGATTGAGCGATCCGGTGATCGATGTCGCGGTGACCCCGAACCGGCAGGATTGCATGGGGGTGCGGGGCATCGCGCGCGACCTCGCGGCGGCCGGCCTCGGAACGCTGAAGCCGTTGCAAGTACCTGATATAGAATCGAAGTCCGCGCCCGATATCGAGATCCGCACCGACGATCCCGAAGGCTGCCCGGCCTTTTTCGGCCGCACGATTTCGGGCGTCACCAACGGCGCATCCCCGGGCTGGATGCAGAAAAGGCTGCGCGCGATCGGCCAGAAGCCGATCTCGGCTTTGGTCGACATCACCAACTATCTGATGATCGATCTCGGCCGGCCGTTGCATGTCTATGACCGGGCGAAGCTCGGCGATGTGCTGGTCGCGCGCCGCGCCGAAGAGGGCGAGACGGTCACCGCGCTGAACGGCAAGAGCTACCGCCTGACCCCCGAAATGACGGTGATCGCCGATGAAAAGGGCGTCCACGATATCGGCGGCATCATGGGCGGCGAGGAGACGGGCGTCGAGCCGCACACCACCGAGCTGGTCGTCGAATGCGCCTATTTCGATCCGCCGCGCATCGCCCGCACCGGGCAGCGTCTCGGGCTGATGAGCGATGCGCGCGCCCGCTTCGAACGCGGCGTCGATCCGGGTTTCCTCGATGACGGCCTCGCCATCGCCACCGGCCTGATCCTCGATATCTGCGGCGGCACGCCGTCGAAGACGATCGCGGCGGGCACGCCGCCGACGACCCGCAAGACGCTGACCTACGACGTGTCCCTTTGTGCCAACTTAGGCGGCCTCGATGTCCCGGCCGACAGGCAGAAGGCGACGCTCGAGGCACTCGGCTTCACGATCGAGGGCGACGGGCCCTTCGAGATCACCGTGCCGACATGGCGCCGCGACATCGACGGCGCGCCCGACATCGTCGAGGAGGTGCTGCGGGTCGAAGGCTATCAGACAATCCCCTCGGCACCGCTGCCGCGCGAGGAAGGCATCGCCCGGCCGACCGCCACGCCCGAACAGAAGCGCGAACGCCGGCTGCGCCGCGCCGCCGCCGCGCGCGGGCTCGACGAGGCGGTGACCTGGAGCTTCATCTCCGAGGAAGAAGCGGCGATCGCCGGCGAGCCGCACTGGGTGCTCGCCAACCCGATCAGCGAAGAGATGAAGGTCATGCGCACCTCGCTGATCCCGGGCCTCGCCGCCGCCGCGCGCCGCAATCTCGATCGCGGCGCGGCCGGCGTCCGGCTGTTCGAGATCGGCCGGCGCTATCTCGAGGATGCCGAACATCCGACCCTCGGGCTCATCCTCGCCGGCGCGCGGCGCCCGCGTCACTGGCAGGATGAGGGCGACCGCGATTTCGACGGCTTCGACGCCAAGGCCGAAGCGCTGGCGCTGCTCGCCGAAGCCGGCGCGCCGGCCGACAAGCTGCAAGTATTGGGCGGCGCTTCGGGGCTTTACCATCCGGGCCGATCGGGCCGGCTGTGCCTCGGACCCAAGAACACGCTCGCCGAATTCGGACTGCTCCACCCCGAGACGCTGAAGGCGCTCGATCTCGACGGGCCGGTCGCCGCGGCCGAGCTCTATCTCGACGCGATCCCCGAGCCGCGCGATGCGAGCCGGCTGCGCCCGGCCTATACGCCGCCCTCGCTCCAGCCGGTGACCCGCGATTTCGCCTTCATCCTCGATGCCGAGGCGCCGGCCGG
>JAIVHR010000152.1 GCA_020200935.1 Sphingomonadales bacterium | reverse complement strand
TCCTCGCCGATCGTCGCGACGCCGAAATAGCTCGATTCGGGATGGCCGAAATAGAAGCCCGATACGGCGGCGGCGGGCAGCATCGCCATGCTTTCGGTGAGCTCGATGCCGGCCGGTCCGTTATGCCCCGACCCGCCGCCGAGCAGTTCGAACAGCAACGGCTTGAGGGTATGGTCGGGGCAGGCCGGATAGCCGGGCGCCGGCCGGATGCCGTCATATTTCTCGCGGATCAGATTTTCCATCGAGAGATCCTCCTCCGCTCCATAGCCCCAGAGATCCTGGCGGACATGTTCGTGCATCCGCTCGGCGAAAGCCTCGGCGAGCCGATCGGCCAGCGCCTTGAAGAGGATGTCCGAATAATCGTCATTGTCACGCTTGAAGCGCTCGAGATGCTCGGCCGCGCCATGGCCCGAGGCGACCGCGAAGCCGCCGATCCAGTCGCCCTCGGGGTCGATGAAATCGGCGAGGCACATATTGGCGCGGCCCTTGCGCTTGGCAATCTGCTGGCGGAGCATCGGCAGCCGGATCCAACCGTGCTCCTGCGAAGGCAGGAGCCCAGTTCCGCCGCTGGCCTGGCTGCGCTCCCCCATCGAGTCGGGGCCTGGGCTCCCGCCTTCGCGGGAGCACTTTACGAGGATATCATCGCCCTCGCGCCGGCATTCCCATAATCCGGCGACGCCGCGCGGCTTGAGCCAGCCTTCGTCGACGATCCTGTCGAGCATCGCCTGTGCGTCCTCGAACAATTCACGGGCGCTCTCGCCGACCGTCTCGTCCTCGAGAATCCTCGGATAGGTCCCCGCAAGCTCCCAGGCGCGGAAGAAAGGCGTCCAGTCGATATAGTCGCGCAATTCGTCGAGCGGCCATTCGTGATAGACATGGAGACCCGGGCGCTCGGGCGGCGGCGGCTTGGCGGTGAAATCGACCATCCGGCCATTGGCGCGCGCATCTTCGATTGAAACCAGCCGACTGCCGCCCTTGCCGCCGCGTTTGGTGCGGATATCCTCATATTCGCTCGCCGTCTTCTCGACGAAAGGATCGCGCTGGGTCTGCGAGACCAAAGTCGAGGCGACACCGACCGCGCGGCTCGCATCGAGGACATGGATTACCGGGCCCGAATAGGCTTGCTCGATCCTCAAAGCGGTATGAACCCGGCTCGTCGTCGCGCCGCCGATCAAGAGCGGGATCTTGAGTTCCGCGCGCTCCATCTCCTCGGCGACGGTGACCATCTCGTCGAGCGAGGGGGTGATGAGGCCCGACAGACCGACCATGTCGGCGTCATTGTCCTTCGCCGCCTCGAGA
>JAIVHR010000206.1 GCA_020200935.1 Sphingomonadales bacterium | reverse complement strand
GCGCCGACCCGGGCGACGAGTTCGCGCGGGCTGAAGGGCTTGGTGACATAATCGTCGGCGCCGGTTTCGAGTCCGCGCACCCGATCCTCTTCCTCGCCGCGCGCGGTCAGCATGATGATCGGGACGTTCGCGGTCTCATCCATCCGCCGCAATCGCCGGCAGACCTCGATTCCCGAGAGGCCCTCGATCATCCAGTCGAGCAGCACGATGTCGGGCGGGTTCTCGCGCGCGAGCAGCAATGCTTCTTCGCCGTCGGCGGTATGGCTGACCTCGAAATCCTCGCGCTCGAAATGGAACTTGAGCAATTCGGACAGCGCCATGTCGTCTTCGACGAGGAGGAGGCGGGCGGGCATGTGCTTCACTCTTCGTCCTCCGCGGCGCCCGGGACGGCCGTGCCGCCGGGCTCGCCGACGAAATCATAGCGATCGGCGAGATGCTCGCCGGTCGCCGCGAAATAGACCATCTCGCCGATATTGGCGGCGTGGTCGCCGACCCGTTCGAGATTCTTCGCGATAAAGAGCAGGTGGGTCGACAGGGCTATATTGTGTCTGTTTTCCACCATATAGGTCATCAAGGTGCGGAACAGGCTGTTGTAGAAATCGTCGACCGCGTCGTCGCGCTCGATCACCGCGAGCGCCTTGTCGGCATCGCGCGCGGCGAAGGCGTCGAGCACATCGTGCACCATCTCCGACACCACCTGCGCCATGGCCGGAAGGATCGACAAAGGTTCGATATCGCCGCGTTGCTCGAAATCGGGCACGCGCTTGGCGATATTCTTGGCATAGTCGCCGATCCGTTCGAGGACGTTGGCGATCTTCATCGCCGCCACCGCTTCGCGCAGATCGTCGGCCATCGGCGCGCGCAGCGCAATCAGCCGCACCGCCAGCCGCTCACAGCGGGCATCGAGCTCGTTGAGCTTGGGATCCTCCTCGACGACCCTTTTGGCGGTCTCCAGATCGCGCTTCATCAGCGCATGCATCGCGTCGCCGATCGCGGTCTCGGCGATGCCGCCCATTTCGGAGACCAGCGCGCGCAATTCGCCGATATCGTCGTCGAAGGCCTTGACCGTATGTTCACCACTCTGGGGCATCGGGTCTTGTCTCCTCAGCCGTAACGGCCGGTGATGTAATCCTTGGTCCGCTCTTCATGCGGATTGGTGAACAGCTCGGAGGTGTCGCCATATTCGACGAGCGTGCCGAGATGGAAAAAAGCGGTACGCTGGGAAACACGAGCGGCCTGCTGCATATTGTGGGTGACGATGACGATCGCATAGCGGCCGCGCAATTCGTGGATCAGTTCCTCGATCTTGGCGGTGGCGATCGGGTCGAGCGCGCTGCACGGCTCGTCCATCAGGATCACTTCGGGATCGACGGCGATCGCGCGGGCGATGCAGAGGCGCTGCTGCTGGCCACCCGACAATGCGGTGCCGCTGTCGGGCAGCCGGTCCTTGACCTCGTCCCACAGTCCGGCGCGCTTGAGCGAGCGTTCGACGATCTCGTCCATTTCCGCTTTCGAACTGGCGAGGCCGTGGATGCGCGCGCCGTAGGCGACATTCTCGAAGATCGATTTGGGAAAGGGATTGGGCTTCTGAAACACCATTCCGACCCGCGCGCGCAGCTGCACCACATCCATCGACGAATCGTAGACATCCTTGCCGTCGAGCCGGATATCGCCGGTCACCCGGGCGATCGGGATGGTGTCGTTCATCCGGTTGAGGCAGCGCAGAAAAGTCGATTTGCCGCAGCCCGACGGGCCAATGAAGGCGGTGACATTCTCCATGCCGATATCGATCGAGACGTCGTCGATCGCCTGGGCCGCGCCGTAGAAGACGTCGACATTGCGCGCCGTCATCTTCGGCGTGTCGACCTCGACGGCGTTTCGCTTCTCGGCGATCTGGGTAAGAGCGGTTTGGGTCATAATCTACCAGCGTTGTTCGTATCGGTTGCGCAGCCAGATGGCGATAGCGTTCATGGCGAGCAGGAAGGCGAGCAGCGTGATGATCGCCGCGCTTGTCTTTTCGACGAAGCCGGGATCGAGCTCGTCCGACCAGAGAAAGATCTGCACCGGCAGCACGGTCGCCGGGTCGGTAAAGCCGTCGGGCGGTTCGACAACGAAGGCGCGCATGCCGATCAGCAGCAGCGGCGCCGTCTCGCCGAGCGCGCGGCTCATGCCGATAATCGTGCCGGTCAGGATGCCGGGCAGCGACAGCGGCAGCACGTGATGCGACAGCACCTGGACGGGCGAGGCGCCGACGCCATAGGCGGCGTCGCGGATCGAGGGCGGCACCGATTTGATCGCGTTTCTGCCGGCGATGACGATCACCGGCATGGTCATCAGCGCCAAGGTCAGACCGCCGACGATCGGCGCCGATCTTGGCAGGTGGAAGGTGTTGAGAAAGACGGCAAGGCCGAGCAGCCCGAAGATTATCGAGGGCACCGCGGCGAGATTGTTGATCGAGACCTCGATCATGTCGGTCCAGCGGTTTCGCGGCGCATATTCCTCGAGATAGACCGCCGACAGCACGCCGATCGGGAAGGCGATGGCGAGGGTGACGATCATCGTCAGCAGCGATCCCTTGAGCGCCCCCCAGATGCCGATCTGGGTCGGATCGCTCGAATCGGAATTGACGAGGAAATTCTGGCTCAGCGAGCGCCGGACCCGATCGGCGTCTTCGAGCCGCTCGTAGCGGGCCATCATCGCCTGACGTTCCGGACGTTGGGCCTGGCGCCCTTTGACCTCGCCACGCGAGGCGAAATCGAGCGCGGTCGAGGCTTGCAGCCAGAAGGTCTGCTCGCCGTTGAGCAGCTCGGGATCGTCGCTTACCGCCTCGCGCACCTTCAGCCACGCGGCCGGAGAGACCAGATCCTCGCCGTCCGCTCCATAGGCCTCGCGCGCAGCCTCTTCGACGAGGCCTTCGAAATCGGCCCCCGCGAGCGCCTGCGCGGCGCCGTCTCCCTCGAGCGAGGACGATTCGAGGAACAGGTCGGATGCGGCGAAATTGACCGGCACCGCGATCTGGGTCTGGGTAAAACCGCGCGCGCCGTTGGAGATCATCGTCACCAGCAGAAATGCGAGGAAGCCGGCGCTCAACAGGACGGCGAAGAGGCCGTAGAATTTGAATCGCTTTTCGGCGCGATAGCGGGCGCGGATGCGCTTCTGCATCGCCCTCGAATTCCAGTCGGTGGGGGTCGGATCGACGGTGTCCCTCATTCGTAAGCCTCGCGGAAGCGTTTGACGACGCTGAGCGCGACGACGTTGAGCAGCAGGGTGACGATGAACAATACGAGGCCGAGCGCGAAGGCGGCCAGAGTCTTGGAGCTGTTGAATTCCTGGTCGCCGGTCAGCAGCTGGACGATCTGCACGGTGACGGTGGTGACGCTTTCGAACGGGTTGGCGGTCATGTTGGCGGCGAGGCCGGCGGCCATCACCACGATCATCGTCTCGCCGATCGCGCGGCTGACGGCGAGGAGCACGCCGCCAACGATACCGGGGAGCGCGGCCGGGACCAGCACGCGCTTGATGGTTTCGGAATGCGTCGCGCCCATCGCGAGGCTGCCGTCGCGCATCGCGCCGGGCACCGCGGCGAGCGAATCGTCGGCCATCGAGGAGACGAAGGGGATGATCATCACGCCCATCACGACGCCGGCGGCAAGCGCCGATTCGGAACTCGCGCTGGTGACGCCGAGATAGTTGACCGCGAAGTCGCGGATCGCCGGGGCGACGGTTAGCGCGGCGAAATAGCCATAGACGACGGTCGGCACGCCGGCGAGGATCTCGAGCACGGGTTTCATGACGGTGCGCACCTTGGGATGGGCATATTGGGTCAGATAGATCGCGCTCAGCAGCCCCAACGGTATGGCGACGATCATCGCGATGATGGCGCCGATCAGCACCGTGCCCCAAAACAGCGGGATCGCGCCGAAGCTGCCCTCGTCGCCGCCGAAAGTCGCCGATTTGGGCGACCAATCGGTCCCAAACAGGAATTCGACTATCGACACGCGCTCGAAAAAGCGGATCGTCTCGAACAGCAGCGAGGCGACGATGCCGACCGTCGTCAGGATGGCGATCAGCGAGGCGATCAGCAGCGCCCACATGACCACCCGTTCGACTCGGTTGCGGGCGCGGAAATCGGGGCGCACGCGGAGGAATGCGAAGGCGCCGCCGGCGAAGGCGAGCACCAGGGTCGCGGCGATGCCGATCGTCCGATAAAATGCGTTGGCTTCGCGGAAGGCCGGCACCAGCGCCTCGGCCTCTTCATTGAAGGCGGCGGCCATCGTGCCGTCGGCGAGCGCGCCGGCCTCGGACAGGATCGCGGTGCGCTGGATGCCGGCTTCGGGCAGCATTTCGGCGGCCGGACTCGCGAGCACCGACTGTTCGACGAGCCCCGGAGAAACGGCGCTCCAGACGGTCAGAAACATGAGCGCCGGAAGCGCGAGCCACAGCGCGACATAGCTGCCGTGATGGCCGGGGAGCGAATGCGGTCGCCGGTCATGCACGCGACTCAATTGCAGCGCGCGTCCGCGTGCGGCGACCCAGCCGATGACGGCCAGGCCCGCGATCAGGAGGAATAGAATGAAGAAGGGCAAGGCGCTGGCGAATCCCGTTCGTCGTTGCGGCGTGCCCTAAAACAGGGACGCCGCGAAATCCATGGCAGCGATCCGCGGCGGCGGGCATATCCCTTGCCGTTCGCATCCGATCCGCACGGAACCGGCGATAGGTGTCAGACGTGCCCCGCCCCGGACGGCTATGCTGCAGTCTCGTTGCCCGTCAATGCGGATGGTGCGTTACGGTTTGATGACATTCGCGGCGATCCGCCCGGCAATTCGACAATGACTTCGGTGCCTTCGCCGGGCTCGCTTTCGATTTTGAGCCGGCCGCGATGGCGCTCGACGATATGCTTGACGATGGCGAGGCCAAGCCCGGTGCCGCCCATCGACCGGCTGCGGCTCGCATCGACGCGATAGAATCGCTCGGTCAGCCGGGGCAGGTGCTCGGTGGCGATTCCCTCGCCGCGATCGATCACGCGGATCACATAGCCGTCGGGCTTCGCCACGCCATGCCGCACGGTCACCGCGGCCTCGCTATCGCTGTATTTGAGCGCATTGCCGACCAGATTGCTGACCAGCTGGACGAGCTGTACCCGATCGCCGGGAATCGTATGGGCGGACCCCTGCTGCTGTCCTGCAGCGTCTCGATATAGCCGAGCAGCGAGGCCAGCGGCGTGCGCAATTCGTGGCTCGCATTGGCGACGAAATCGACGCGCATCTTTTCCGCCGCCTGGGTGCGGCTGCGATCGGCGAGGCGGACGAAGCGGCCGTTGCCCGAAAGTTCGTGGATGACGAGCTCCCACGGACGGTTGCGTTCGCCGATGCCGACCAGTTCGAGCGCGGTGCGCGATTCGCCGTCCTCGTCGGGTCCTTTGCCGATCAGCCGCTCGGCAGCGGCCGGGTGACGGATCGCGAGCCTGACATCCTGGCCGACGATATGGTCGCCGAGCAGCGCCAGCGCCGCCGGGTTTGCGCGGGAAACGCGGCGGCCCGAGACAAGCAAGGCGGGCTCGTCGATCGCATCCATCAGTTCCTCGAGCGTCGGCTCGCCGGACCGGTCGTCGGGTTCGGGCGCGTACACCATTTCGGGCTCGGCGGTGGGGGCGGTCGAGGCCATCACCAGCGCGAAGAGCAAGGCGCCCGCGCCGGCGGCGATCGCGGCCGCCGGCGGCGCGCCGAGCGCGCCGACCAGCAATCCCAGCCCAATCGTGGTTAACAGGGCGACAAGCGCTCGCGGAGGCGTTATTCCGGCCATAAGACGATGATAGTGCGCCTTTGTGACACTCACCAGTCACATCGGAGCCAGTTGCAGCGGCAGGGCGCCCGAAGGGCGCGACGCAAACAGGGGACAGGGCGGAAATGGACGAACCGATCGACCGCGAGGATGTCATGCCCGGACGCCGCCGGGTGCTGATGATCGGCGCGGCGGCGGCATCGACCGTCGTCACCGTGCGGCCCGCGCTCGCCCAGACCGCCGGTTCGGTGCTGACCTGTCAGATCCCGGTGCCCGATCCCGGCAACAGCGGCAACTTCATCGCTTCGGACGGCTCGATTGTGCCGCCCGGAACCCCCGGCGCCTTCCCGCCGCCGGGCCGCAACCTCACCGGCGAAGAGGTCAAGGCGGCGATCCGCGGCGGGCGCAGCTATCCGGGCTATAGTTACGAGCAGAGCCAGGCCTACACCAACTATATCCGCCGCCTGCAAACGGGCATGAGCGGCTTCACCTGCTACGCCTCGATCCAGATGCCGCGCTGAAGAGCGGTTGAACCGCCTCGCGAAATGGCGGATCGTACCGGAATGGCGGGAATCAGGCAGACTATTCTTCGAGTGCTTCTGCCTTCGCAGGAGCACCCCATCCGATGACCGCAGCGATCTACATCGCCGATCCGCCCGATACGCGGCGGCTGATCGCGCTCGACGGCGTGGCGCTGATCTTTCATCGCCTGTCGGGCCAGACGCATATCGTCGCCCCGCCGGCGCCCGAGATCCTGGACGCGCTGGGCGAGGGGGAGGCCGACGCCGAGACGCTGCTCGCGCGGCTGCGGCGCGATCACGAGATTGCGGATGAGGAAGGGCTAAGCGAGGCGCTCGATGCGCGGCTGGCCGAGCTCGAGGCGGCAGGCCTGGTGCGCCGGGCATGAGGCATGAGCGCCGGATCCAGGTCGGCCCGGTCGGCTTCCGCATCGGGTCGGACTGGGCCGCGCCGCTCGCCGCGCTCGACCGCCTCTATGCGGGCTATCCCGAACCCGCGATCGCCGATTTCACGGTGCGCCTCGAAGCGCCGCGGCCCTGGCGGCGCTGGCTGCGTCCCAAGGTCCATATCGGCGGCGATTACATGCTGCCCGACGCCGCGCCGCTCTCGCTCGCCCATGGGCTGCTGGCGGCGGAAATGGGGATGAATCTGCAGATGGCGCTGGGCCAGCGGCGCTATCTGCTGCTCCATGCCTCGG
Organism: Sphingomonadales bacterium; assembly: GCA_020200935.1. Lineage (GTDB taxonomy): Bacteria > Pseudomonadota > Alphaproteobacteria > Sphingomonadales > Sphingomonadaceae > Parasphingopyxis. The sequence continues at coordinate 3,010 of JAIVHR010000206.1, read as the reverse complement.
GGGTCGAGAAGGGCGGGCGCGCGCTGCTGATGACCGGGCTGTCGGGCGCCGGCAAGTCGACGCTTGCCGCCCTGCTCGGCGAGTGCGGCTGGCGGCTGCTCGGCGACGAATTCGCGCTGGTCGATTGCGACAGCGGCGCGCTGCATCCGTTCCCCCGCGCAGTCAGCCTCAAGAACGCGGCGGTCGATCTGTTCGACGACGTCGATCCCGGCCGGCTCGGCCCGCTGCTTGCCGATACCCCGAAGGGGACGATCCGGCATCTGCGGCCGAATGACGATGCGATCGCGCGGATGGAGGAGACGGCGATGCCTGCCCTGCTGCTCTTTCCGCGTTTCGGCCATGCCGCCGAGATCCGCGAGGTCGGGCAGGGCGAGGCTTTCGTTCGGCTGACACAGGCCTCGACCAACTATGTCGCTCTCGAAGAGCGGGGGTTCGAGGCGCTGGCGCGGCTGATCCGCACCGTGCCGGTCCGCGCGGTCGATTATCCCGACACCGAAAGCGCGGTGGAGGCGGTGGAGCGGTTGTGCGAGGATTTGGCGTGAGGGAGCATGAAAATCCTCCCCGGCACGGGGAGGTGGCTCGCCGAAGGCGAGACGGAGGGGGCTCGATCGTGGCGAGCTCCCGCCATCGGCCCGGCGCATCGTCGCCCCTTGGTCGCAAGACCCCTCCACCGCATTTCGTTCGGTCTCCCTCCCCGGTCCGGGGAGAGTCTTCATGACGGATGCCCGCCTCCTGACCCGCGCGCTCGCCGATCCGCCGAGCACGGCCTCCTTCGGCCCGGCCGATTGGACGCCGCTGATCGCGATGGCGCGGGCCGAGCAGCTGCTCGGCAGCCTCGCGCACCGGCTCGATGGCCTGGCGCAGTCCGACAAGGTCGCCGAATTGCTCGCCGCCGCGCGCGCCTCCGCCGATCATGCGCGGCGCACCGCGCTGTGGGAGGCTGAGATGGCGCGGCGCGCGCTCGCCGATATCGATGCGCGGGTGATCCTCCTGAAGGGCACGGCCTATGTCGCGGCGGGTCTGTCGGCCGGTATCGGCCGCTCGATAGGCGACCTCGACATTCTCGTCCCGCGCGCTTCGCTCGATGCGGTCGAGCGGGCGCTGATCGGTCGCGGCGGTTGGGAATGGGTCAAGGAAGACGATTATGACGACGCCTATTACCGGCGCTGGATGCATGAGCTGCCGCCGCTGATCCACAAGGAACGCGATCGGATGATCGACGTCCACCACACGATCCTGCCGCCGACCGCGCGCCCCACGCCCGATGCCGACGCGCTGATCGCCGACAGCGAGGCGCTCGACCCTTCCGAACCAAGGGGCCTGCGCGTCCTGTCGCCGCCCGACATGATCTGCCACGCCGCATGCCATATGCTCGCCGACGGCGATCTTGCGGGCGGGCTGCGCAACCTCTGGGATATTGACCGGCTGTTGCGCGATTTCGGCGAGCGAGAGGGCTTCTGGGACGATCTTGCCGCGCGCGCCGAGCGCCACCAGCTGACCAAGCCCGTCGCCCGCGCGCTGCGGCTGGCCGAGGCGCTCTACGGCACGCCGGTCGACGGCGATGTGGCGGGGCGGGGCAGGGCCGGCGATGCGCTCTATATCCGCCGCCTGCTCGCCCGCGACGGCTGGGGCCGCGAGACGCGCAAGGGGCTGCGCCAGGCTTTCTACATCCGTTCGCACTGGCTGAGAATGCCGCCGGCGATGCTGGCGCGGCATTTGTGGACGAAGTGGCGAAAGGGGTGAGCGACGCGACCGGTGATCCCGCGCAGGCAGGAACACAGGCCTAACGGTTCGGCTTCGCTCTATGAGGGCGGCCTGGTCTCCTGCTTTCGCTGGAGCACGAATGAGCGTGACACCTATGGAAATACCGGCCGATAGCTGGCACAGCTTCGCGCCATGACCGACGCCGATCCGCTCGCCATTCCCGCGTCCTTCGCCGCCGTCGTGCTCGCCGCCGGGCAGGGAACGCGGATGAAATCCTCGCTCCACAAGGTGCTGCATCCGATCGCCGGCAAGCCGATGATCGGCCATCTGCTCGACGAACTCGGCCGGCTCGAACCGGCTAAGACGGTGCTCGTGCTTGGCATGGGGCGCGAGCAGCTCGAGCCGCTGGCCGAAGCGCGTGGGGCGACGGTCGCGATCCAGCAGGAGCAGTTCGGCACCGGCCATGCGGCTCTGCAGGCGAAGGATGCGCTGGATGGTTTCGCCGGCGACGTGCTCGTCTGTTTCGGCGACGTGCCGATGGTCCGCGCCGAAACCATCGGGAAGATGTTGCGGCGATTGCATGACGACGATGATCCGGGCGCGGTGGTGCTCGGCTTCCGCCCCGAGAACCCCAGGGCCTATGGCCGGATCATCACCAGCGGCAGCGGCCGGATCACCAAGATGGTCGAACACAAGGATGCGGACGACGAGGAGCGCGCCTGCGAGCTGTGCAATTCGGGGTTGATCGTGGCCCGGGCGGCCGAGCTGTTCGCGCTGCTCGATCGGGTCGGCAGCGACAATGCGCAGGGCGAATATTATCTGCCCGACATCGTCATGATCGCGGCGCGCGAAGGCCGTCCCTCGGCGGTGATCGAAGCCGAGGAATGGGAGGTCGCCGGAATCAACAGCCGCGCCGAGCTTGCCGCCGTCGAGCGCGCCTGGCAGGATCGCCGCCGCGCCCGAGCGATGGACGAAGGGGCGAGCCTCGTCGATCCCGAAACCGTCTGGTTCAGCCACGATACCGAGGTCGGCCGCGACGTAACGGTCGAGCCCCATGTCCGCTTCGGCCCCGGCACGAAAGTCGCCGAAGGGGCGGTGATCCACGCTTTCAGCCATATCGAGGGGGCGCGAGTCGGGCCGGGCTGCACCGTCGGTCCCTTCGCCCGGCTGCGTCCCGGTGCGGTGATGGAGGAAGGCGCCAAGGTCGGTAATTTTGTCGAGATGAAGCGGGCGACGCTCGGCGCCGGCGCCAAGGCCAGCCACTTGAGTTATCTCGGCGATGCGACGATCGGCGCCGGCGCCAATA
>JAIVHR010000151.1 GCA_020200935.1 Sphingomonadales bacterium | reverse complement strand
CGCTTCGCCTTCCCGCCCTTCGACTGCTGCCTGCGACAGCGCTCAGGACGAACGGTGTACAGGATCGGTGTTGCGGCAAATCGCAAATGCGGGTGGCGAATCCGGGCTTTCTCCCATAGACCTCCCCCCATGGCCCGCATCGTGATGAAATTCGGCGGCACCTCGATGGCCGGGATCGAGCGCATCCGCGCTGTCGCCAAACGCGTCAAGCGCGAGGTCGAGACCGGCAACGAGGTCGCCGTCGTCGTCTCGGCGATGGCCGGGGAAACCGACCGGCTGGTCCAATTCTGCCGCGATTCGGCGACGCTCGGCCGCGGCGGATCGGACACATCGGCGGTCGCGGTCGCCGCCGCGCTCGGCGCCGACCGCTGCGACATCTATACCGACGTCGCCGGCGTCTATACGACCGACCCCAGGATCGTGCCGCGCGCCAGGAAGCTCAGCCATGTCAGCTATGAGGAAATGCTCGAGCTCGCCAGCGTCGGCGCCAAGGTGCTGCAGACGCGCTCGGTCGGGCTCGCCATGCGGCACCGGCTGCCGATCATGGTGCTGTCCTCCTTCGAGGACGCCGAAGGCACGCTGATTGCGGGCGAAGAGGTAATCGGAAAGGCCAGGATGGAAGACCAAGTCATTACCGGCATCGCCTATGACAGGCACGAGGCGAAGATCACGCTGACCGGCCTGCCCGATACGCCCGGCGCCGTCGCCGCGATCTTCGGCCCGCTCGCCGAGGCGGGTATCAGCGTCGACATGATCGTCCAGAGCGCGGGCATCGTCACCTTCACCGTCAATGACGGCGAACTCGCCAGGGCGCTCGACATTATCGAGGGGGCGAAGGGCGAGATCGGCTATCAGGCGCTCGACCGGGATCCGGCGGTCTGCAAGCTGTCGGTGGTCGGGCTCGGCATCAAGAGCCATGCCGGCGCGGCGGCGACGCTGTTCCGCACCCTCGCCGAGCGTGACATCGCCATCCTCGCCGTCTCGACCAGCGAGATCCGCGTCAGCGTGCTGATCCCCGAGGATGCGACCGAACTCGCGGTGCGGGTGCTGCACACGGCCTATGGATTGGATGCGGAGGAGGCGAGGCGCAGCCGAGCATCCACCGCCAGCCTAGCGCCTGACCGAGATTTGGTCGCACTTGCCCCTCCACCGGCTGCGCGGGTCCCCCTCCCCACCGCTGCGCGCCAGGGAGGATTTCTCCGATGACCTCCGGCCTCGATACCGTCCGCGCGATGATGGCGCGCGGCTGCGAATTTCTCGGCACCGACTATGCGATCATGGGCGGCGCGATGAGCTGGATCTCGGAGCGCCATCTGGTCAGCGCGATCTCCAACGCCGGCGGCTTCGGCGTCATCGCCTGCGGGGCGATGGAGCCCGCCATGCTCGACGAGGAGATCGCCGAGACCAGGAAGCGCACCGACAAGCCCTTCGGCGTCAACCTGATCACCATGCATCCCGATCTGATGGATCTCGTCGATATCTGCGCCAGGCACAAGGTCGGCCATGTCGTCCTCGCCGGAGGCCTGCCGCCCGGCAAGGCGGTCGCGAAGGTCAAGGAATATGGCGCCAAGCTGGTCTGCTTCGCCCCGGCGCTCTCGCTGGCGAAGAAGCTCCATCGCTCGGGCGTCGATGCGCTGGTCATCGAGGGGATGGAGGCGGGCGGCCATATCGGCCCGGTCGCGACCAGCGTCCTCGCCCAGGAAATCCTCCCCGAGATCGGCCGCGAGCTGCCGGTCTTCGTCGCCGGCGGCATCGGCCGCGGCGCCGCGATCACCGCCTCCCTCGAAATTGGCGCCAGCGGCGTCCAGCTCGGCACGCGCTTCGTCTGCGCCACCGAATGCATCGCGCATGAGAATTTTAAGAAGGCCTTCATCCGCGCCAGCGCGCGCGACGCGACGACCAGCGTCCAGATCGACCCGCGGCTGCCCGTCATCCCGGTCCGCGCGCTCAAGAACAAGGCCACCGACAGCTTCAACCGCAAGCAGCTCGAAGTCGCCGCGCTGCTCGACAAGGGCGAGGTCGAGATGGGCGAGGCGCAGCTCCAGATCGAGCATTATTGGGCCGGCGCGCTCAAACGCGCGGTGATCGACGGCGATGTCGAAAACGGATCGGTGATGGCCGGCC
>JAIVHR010000150.1 GCA_020200935.1 Sphingomonadales bacterium | reverse complement strand
ATGCCGAGCTGATCGAGCTGGGTTTCGACGCCCAGAATCGGTTTGTCCCGATCGTCGAACAGCTCGCTCAGCTCGATCTCGACGCCGCTCGGCATTTCGCCGGCCGGCAGCTCTCCGATATATCCGACATTGGCGATGACGATCAGCATGAGGCTGACGGCCCAGGTCTCGAACTCGTCGAAATCGCCGACCTGCAAGCCCATGTCCTTCATCATCAGCCGGTACCGGTTGCGATATTCGGGCGAGATCCGGTCGAGGATCGCAAGCGGCCTGTCGCGCGTCATCAGCCGCGTCATCAACTCGGGCTTTTCGATCACCCCGACCTCATTGTCGGTCTCGAGCACCAGCTCGTCGACCGCGTCGATGATCGTATCGAGCTCCGCGCTGCGCCAGTCGAGCGAGGAAGGAAGGATATGCACCGTTCCCAGCATCCAGATCCGCGTATCTTCGTCGGACAACAGCCAGATCGCCGGTTGGCCGGCGTCTCCGGCAACCGGTCGGGCGGCGGGCGGCTCGGCGGCGGCCGCGACCGATCCACCGAACGCCGCCAGCCCTGCAAATATCAGATATCGAAGCGTCTTCATCATCGCCCCCTATCCGCAAGGCCGCGTGCCATGCAAGTGGAAGTGGGAGGTGTCTTATTCCTCGTCCTCCCCGCCCTTGCGGAATGACGGATCATCTAGTCGAGCCGGCGCGTCTCGATATCGCGTTCGGCGAGAAAGGACTGGACGCTGCCTTCGCCGGCGAGATGGCCGGCGCCGACCGCGAGAAAGACCGTGCCGGGCTCGTCGAGCCGCGCGTCAATCCATTCGGCCCAAATGCGGTTGCGGTCGACAAGCAGAATCGCGCGGAGCTCGGGACTGTCGGCAAAGCCTGCATTGATCTGCGCGGCGAAACCCTCGACATCGCCCGCGGCCCAGTCGCCGACGAGCGCGTTGATGTCCTCGCCGATCGTCGCCAGCTGGTCGAGCGTGTCGCCGAGCATCGCGACCTGCTGCGCCATCGGCATATCCTCGAAAAAGCGCATCTGCTGCTCGAAGGTCTCGAGGTCGCCGATCGGCTTTCCCGCCTCGCGCGCCGCGCTCATCAGCGTCATCTCGACCCCCGCTTCGGGGTTCATGCCGAGCTTTCGATATTCGAGCACGGCGAGCGTGATCGCCGCGAACCAGGGGTCCATGGTCTCTAAATTCTCGAGCGGCACCCCGATCTCGGCAAAGGCCTCGGCAAGCCGGGCCGCCTGCTCGTCGCTCAACCGGTCCGACAGCGAGATGCCGTCTCCTGCGGCGGCCAGCCGCCGCACCGTCGCCGCGCCGCCATCGGCCGGCGGCAGCA
>JAIVHR010000205.1 GCA_020200935.1 Sphingomonadales bacterium | reverse complement strand
ATCTGGTGCCGGCGATGGTCGCCGGCGAGTTCGCGTCCGATCCCGAGGCCATGGCGGCGGCCGACGGCGCGTCGATCGAGCGGTTGCGGCAGTCGCATCTCGAGGCGCTCGCCCGGCTGCATCCCGGTGCGGATATCGTCACCGACAAGCGGCCCGACAATTTCCGCCATATCGGCCTGATCAAGCGGCTGTTTCCCGAAGCGAAATTCATCGACACCCACCGCGATCCGCGCGACAATGGCCTGTCGGTCTGGTTCGCCCATCTCGGCCCGCGCCAGCCCTATGCGACCGACCTTGCCGACATCGTCCATCGGTATCGCGAGTATCGTCGGCTGATGGCTCACTGGAAGTCGCTCTGGTCCGACGATATCTTCGAGCTCGATTATGACGCGCTGGTCGCCGATCCCGAGCCGCATATCCGGGCGCTGCTCGATTTCTGCGGCCTCGATTGGGAAGATGTTTGTCTCGAACCCCATCGCGCCGAGGGCACCGTCCGCACCTTGAGCGCCTGGCAGGTCAGGCAGCCTGTCTATAAGAGCTCATCGGGGCGCTGGCGGAATTATGAGCGGCATGTCGGAGTGCTGCTCGAGGCGTTCCCCGATGTTTGAATGCCCTGTCTCCCTATCGTCATGCCGGACTTGATCCGGCATCCAGAGCCAAGGGCGAAAGCGCTTTCCTCCCTAAACCCCGGATCAAGTCCGGGGTGACGGCCAGCAGGGGCCGTCAATTCTTCCGCGTCAGCTCCCGCATCGCCTCGTCGAGTCCGTCGAGCGTCAGCGGATACATGCGGTCGTTCATCAGCTCGCGGATCACCTTGGTGCTCTGCGAATAGCCCCAATGCTGCTCGGGGACCGGGTTCAGCCAGGCGGCGGCCGGATAGGTGTTGGTCAGCCGATGCAGCCACACCGCGCCGGCCTCCTCGTTGAAATGCTCGACCGATCCGCCCGGATGGGTGATCTCATAGGGGCTCATCGAGGCGTCGCCGACGAAGATCAGCTTGTAATCATGGCCGAATTTGTGGAGCACGTCCCAGGTAGGCGTGCGCTCGGCAAAGCGGCGGCGATTGTCCTTCCAGAGCCCTTCATAGGGGCAATTGTGGAAATAGAAGAATTCGAGATTCTTGAATTCGCTGGTCGCCGCGCTGAACAATTCCTCGCAGACCTTGACGTGCGGATCCATCGATCCGCCGACATCGAGGCACAGCAGCACCTTGATCGCATTGCGCTTTTCGGCGCGCATATGGATGTCGAGCCAGCCCTTCCTCGCCGTCCCGTCGATCGTATTGTCGAGATCGAGCTCCTCGGCCGCCCCCTCGCGCGCGAATTTGCGCAGCCGCCTGAGCGCGATCTTGATGTTGCGCGTGCCGAGTTCCTTGGTGCTGTCGAGATTGCGAAATTCGCGCTTGTCCCAGACCTTGACCGCGCGTTTGTGCTTGCTCTCGCCGCCGATCCGCACGCCTTCGGGATGGTAGCCCGAATTGCCGTAGGGTGAGGTGCCGCCGGTGCCGATCCATTTGTTGCCGCCCTCGTGGCGTTCCTTCTGCTCCTGGAGCCGCTGTTTGAGCGTCTCCATGATCTCGTCCCAGCTGCCGAGCTTTTCGATCTCGGCCATCTCCTCCTCGCTCAGATATTTCTCGGCGATCGCGCGCAGCCAGTCCTCGGGGATTTCGGCCTTGTCCTCGCCATAGTCGCTGTCGATGCCCTTGAAGACCTTGGCGAAGACCTGGTCGAAGCGGTCGAGCAGCCCCTCGTCCTTCACGAAGGTCGCGCGGGCGAGATAATAGAATTCCTCGGGCGAACGCTCGATGACGTCCTGGTCGAGCGCGTCGAGCAGGGTCAGATGCTCCTTCATGCTGGCCGGGATGCCGGCAAGGCGGAGTTCGTCGACGAAGGAAAAGAACATCGGCTAACCTGTTGATTTATTGTTGTCGCGGAGACTTGGCTTTACACATGCTTGTCACTGGGTCGGGCCGGTCGCGGGGAGATAGCCTGACCCGTTCACGCCCTCCAAAGCCAGAAAATCGATCGCTCCTGCCTGCCTAAGTTTACATATAATACACCGGGTGCTGCCCGCATTCTCCGGCCAGCCGATACCAATGCATCCGGCGATGCTTTCGCTCGCTTTGCGTATGCGGCAAGTATGACAGAGGAGCGCCGTGTAGGAAAGCATTTCGGGTTGGGAGCCGGGCGCCTGACCCCCGCGTCATTCCAGCGTAGGCTGGAATCCATCCCGTCGGGATGATGTGCGACGGCGATCACGGGATAGACCCCAGCCTGCGCTGGGGTGACGGGGTCGGCGAACCGGCATCGCCGGGCCAGATGTCGGGAGAGAAGGCGATGGGCGATTTCGCAGGCAAATATGTGCTGGTGACCGGCGGGAGCCGAGGGATCGGTTACGCGACGGCGCGCGCCTTTGCCGCGGCCGGTGCGATGGTGGCCGTCACCGGCACGCGTGCGGATCCCGATGACTATGAGGATGATCTGTCGGGCTTTCACTATGTGCCGTGCGATCTGTCCGAGCCCGATCGGCGCGCGGAACTCGCCGCGCAGCTGCCGCTGATGGATGTGCTGGTCAACAATGCCGGCGGGTCGGGCGGCGCGGACGAGGCCGAAATGGCCGCATTCCGCCGCACCTTCGAATTGAATCTGATGGCGATCCACGATCTTGGCGAACGTTTCCTGCCTGCGCTCGAAAAGGGCGGCGGCGCGGTGGTCAATGTCGGCTCCTGCGCATCCTTTCTCAGCTATCCCAAGGCGCCGGCCTATACCGCGAGCAAGACGGCGCTGCTCGGGCTGACCCGCGCGCAGGGCGATGCCTGGGCGACGCGCGGCGTGCGCTCGAACATGGTCGCGCCGGGCTTCATCCGCACCCGGATGACAGCCGGGCTCGACGAGAACGAGGCGCTCAAGGCCAAGCTGTTGCGCACGATCCCGATGCGCCGCTTCGCCGAGCCCGAGGAGGTCGCCGCGGTGATCCTGTTCCTCGCCTCGGACGCGGCAAGCTACATCACCGGCCAATCAATCATCGTCGATGGCGGGATGGTGCTGCATTGAGCGCTATTCGAGCGCGTCGGCCGATACGTTGATCTGCGTGTTGCCTTCAGGCGAAATCTCTACCGACAGCGCCGACTCACCGAGCCAGTCTGCCTCGCCGGTCAGATAGGAGAAGAACTGGTCCATTGTCGGCGGGCGATCGAACGGCCCGTATAGCTCGGCCCGGCCGAGCGAGTGAAACATCACATGGACACCGGTCCGGGGAAGAATTCCCTCTTCGTCGGACGGGCTGACGATGGTCTCGAAACCGCGCCCGGCGTCGCCTATCAAAACCAGATCAGGCGTTGCTCCGGAGCCTGGACGGCGCAATGCGAGGGCAAACGACTGGCGGCCGAGCGGCTCTACCCCCATTACGCAATAGTCGCTGGCCGAGAAGGGCGGCGGTCCGTCGGGTATCTGTTCGGCGATTTCGTGGCGGTTGGATATCATGCTGCCGGCAACGATACCGATGGCGATCAACGCGTCGGCGACCGTCGGCGCATCGTCGTCGTCATTGCGTTGTTCGGCCGAGAGCGGCTGCGCCGGTTGCGCGAATTCGGCGGCGGCGCAATCGCCGATAGTCAGTTCGCGCGGGGCAAAGGGCTCGGCTTCGGGCGCAAAGGAAACGCCGTCGAGCAACGCGCGCATGGCGGCGACCACATCGTCGCGGCGATCCTGCGGACCGGTCACCCGCAGCTTTACCGTCCACACGCCGGCGCCGAAGAAAGCAGCGGCGCTCGCGCGTTCGCCGTCGAAAGCGTGATCGTATACGAGGAGCAAGGCCAGATCCTCGACACTTCCGGCCGGCACCCATTCGCGCACCGTCTCGACGGTCTGCGCGCCATAGGAATGGCGGATGATGAGATCGGTGGCGACCGCCGCGATCGCCGGATCGGTGAGGGTGGTCTGATAAATGAAGACGGTCCCCCAGATTTCGTCCGCCGAATCGCGATATTGGGCGATATTGTCGAGCCCGCCATTGTCGCCGAAGTCGCCGAGTTCGGTCAGCCGCAATTCCCCTGCCTCGCGCGGAATGCCGATCGGCACCAGCCGGGGGTGCGGCAGCGCATCTTCGGGATCGGTCCAGGCGCTTTGCGCGACGCTATAATCCTGCGCCGCAGCAGCGGACGGCAGCCCGGCCGACAAGGTCAGCACGCACAGGGCGGGTACGAGAAATCTGCGATCCATCACAACGCTCTCCGATTCAATGGCTTGCGGACAGTAGCCTGGCTGCCGGTTGCCAAACAGGCTGCGTGCGACTTGTAGGCGCGTTGCGCAAATTCGTGCCGTCAGCCCCCCTGCCTTCGCGACATGAAGGCAAGCCGCTCGAACAGCATCACATCCTGCTCGTTCTTCAAGAGCGCGCCGTGGAGGGGCGGGATCAGCGTCTTGGGGTCGCGCGACTGGAGAACTTCCAAGGGCATATCCTCGTGGAGGAGGAGCTTGAGCCAGTCGAGCAGTTCGCTGGTGCTCGGCTTCTTCTTGAGCCCCGGCACCTCGCGGACTTCATAGAAGATATCCATCGCCTTGGAGACCAGCATCTTCTGGATATCGGGGAAATGGACATCGACGATCGCCTGCATCGTCTCGCGATCGGGGAATTTGATATAATGGAAGAAGCAGCGGCGCAGGAAGGCGTCGGGCAGCTCCTTCTCGTTGTTCGAGGTGATGACGACGATCGGGCGTTCCCTGGCCTCGATCTCCTGCTTGGTCTCGTAGACATAGAAGCGCATGCGATCGAGCTCGAGCAGCAGATCGTTGGGAAATTCGATATCGGCCTTGTCGATCTCGTCGATCAGCAGCACCGGCAGCTCGGGGCTCTCGAAGGCCTCCCAGAGCTTGCCCTTGCGGATATAGTTGGAGATGTCGTGGACGCGCTCGTCGCCGAGCTGGCCGTCGCGCAGCCGGGCGACTGCGTCATATTCATAAAGCCCCTGCTGCGCCTTGGTGGTCGATTTGACGTGCCATTCGATCAGCGGCGCCTTTATCGCCTTGGCGATCTCGTGGGCGAGGACGGTCTTGCCGGTCCCGGGCTCGCCCTTGACCAGCAGCGGGCGGCGCAGGGTGACCGCGGCGTTGACCGCGACCTGCAGATCCTCGGTGGCGATATAATCCCTGGTTCCCTCGAAGCGCACGCGCGATCCTTCCTCTTGGCTTTCCGTAAACGTCAAGGCGCCGGGATAGGGGGAAGGGGGAGGGGATGCAACCGGGCTCGCCGCGTTCAACACCGTTAGGGCTGAGCTTGTCGAAGCCCGTCTCGCGGTCCGCGAATCGCCCTTCGACAAGCTCAGGGCTAACGGCGTGAGGCAGTTCCGGGCTCCTGCCTTCGCAGGAGCGCAATTCCTACCAATCCTCGCGGACCGACTGGCGCGTTTCGAGCAAGGTCCAGAGATTGCGATGCTGAGCCAGCGCTTGTTCGCAGCCGAAGCGGATCGCGCGTTCGGCGGAAGTATTGTCGGCCAGCGCATCGGCGACCGCCGCGCATGCGCCCGGATCGGGCAGCGCCAGCGGCGGCGCGCGCACCTCGAGCTTGTC
>JAIVHR010000036.1 GCA_020200935.1 Sphingomonadales bacterium | reverse complement strand
GGCGCAGGCCGGCTATCGCGTGCTGCTCTCCGACGTCGATCTCGAGACCGCGGAGAAGGCCAAGGTGCATATCGCCGATCAACTCGGCCGGCTGGTCGACAAGGACAAGCTCGACGCCGGCGCGCGCGACCAAGCGCTCGAACGGATCGAGCCGGTCGCCGAGCTCAAGGGGATGAGCGCGGCGGGCCTGATTATCGAGGCGGCGACCGAGCGCGAGGATATCAAACGCAAGATCTTCGAGAATGTTGGCAAGGTGCTGGGTCATCAGGCGGTGCTCGCCTCGAACACCTCCTCGATCTCGATCACCCGGCTCGCCCAGGCTTCGCCCGATCCGAAGCGTTTCATCGGCGTCCATTTCTTCAATCCGGTCCCGCTGATGGACCTTATCGAGGTGATCCGCGGGCTGGCGACGTCGGACGCGACGGTCGATCTGGTCGAGAAATATGCCCGCGCGCTCGGCAAGCAGACCGTCCATGCCAACGATGCGCCGGGCTTCATCGTCAACCGGGTGCTGCTGCCGATGATCAACGAAGCCTGCTTCGCCCTGGGCGAGGGTGTGGCGGGAATCGAGGATATCGATACCGCCTGCAAGCTCGGCCTCAACCACCCGATGGGACCGCTGACCCTGGCCGATTTCATCGGTCTCGATACCTGCCTGCATATCGCCAACGTGCTCTATTCGGGCACCGGCGATCCCAAATTCCGCCCCGCTCCTTTGCTGATCAAATATGTCGAGGCGGGCTGGCTCGGCCGCAAGACGGGCCGCGGCTTTTACGATTATTCGGGCGACACACCGGAGCCTACGCGCTGACCGGGGGCGCGGATCGATCCGGCGGGACAGGCGGCCTCATGCCGGCCGGCGACGCGGATTCGACGCGTCGGAACTGGCGCGATCGATGGGCCGATCCGGGCTTCGCGCCGCATTGGCGCTCGGACGCGATGGACGAGCCGGTGAGGCGCGCGGTCGAGGACGGCTTCTTCGCGCGTGGATCGAGCGTGCTCGACATCGGCTGCGGTTCGGGCGAGGTGGCCGCCTTTCTCGCCGATCAGGGGCTTCGCGCCACCGGTATCGACCATGCCGAGCCGGCGATCGATAGGGCGCTGGCGCGCTTCGGGGATCGCGACGGCCTTGCCTTTCGGGTCGCCGATTTCTGCGTCGAGGCCGGCGATATCGGCCGCTTCGATGCGGCGCTCGATCGCGGCTGCCTCCATTCGCTGCCGCCGGCGATCAAGCCCGACTATGTCCGCGCCCTTTGCGCGCTGCTGCCCCCGGAGGGCGGCTTTCTTCTCCTCCACAAGACGCACAAGACCGATCCGGCGCGCGAGCGACTGGCGGTCGGCGATGTCCGTGCCGGCATCGAGGGGCTGTTCTCCGACGCTTTCGAGACGCTGAGCGTCGAGGACATGCAGTTCGGAAGCGGTTCCGATCCGATGCCGGGGCTCGCCTTCCGGATGCGGCGGAGACAATCGCCGGGCTAAACGTTACAGCAGCCGAACGACTTGCTCGGGAATTGCGTCATGGCCGGTTCGGGACACCAGATAGACGGCGAACACGCGCTTGAGGACATTGTCGACGATGCGATCGAATCGGCGCACGGGCACAAGGAAATTCACCTCGCCGACCTGCTCGACGAATTCGGCACGCGCAGCTTCGGGCCGATCCTGGTCATCGTCTCGCTGATCATCATTTCGCCGGTCGGCAGCATTCCGGGGCTGCCGATCGCGCTCGGCGCGGTGATCGTGCTGCTCGGTGTGCAGATCGCTTTCGGCCGCAGCCACCCCTGGATTCCGCAGCGGATGCGCAGGATCGGCTTCAGCCGGGAAAAGGCGGAAAGCGCGCGCGACAAGTGGCATGGCTGGCTCGAACGGATCGACCATCTGATCCGGCCGCGGATGGAATGGGCGACCGGCAACTGGGCCGAATGGATCGCCGCGCTTTGCCTGATCTTCCTTTCGGCGACGATGATCCCGCTCGAGCTCATACCCTTCGCCGTCACGCTTCCCGGCGTCGCGATGCTGTTTTTCGGCGTCGGCTTCACCGCGCGCGACGGGCTGATGATGCTGCTCGGCTTCCTCGTCACCATTCCGAGCATCGTCCTGACGATCCTCTGGTGGCCGTTCGGTGGTGGCGGATAGCCCGGCGATTGCGTTCGTAAAGGGCCACACGCTAGAGGACGGAGTTTCTCGTGCTCCTGCGAAAGCAGGAGCCCAGGGCGGCCAGAGACATCGCGTGCGGCCCTAGGCTCCTGCGTTCGCAGGAGCACCAACAAGAAGGCCGTTATGCCCGAATCCCACGCCCCCGATCCGGCCCAGCTCGCCAAGGCCGAAACGCTTGTCGAGGCGCTGCCCTATCTGCAGCGCTTCGCGGGCCGGACCTTCGTCGTCAAATATGGCGGCCATGCGATGAGCGACGCCGGCGCGGCGCGCGATTTCGCGCAGGATGTCGTGCTGCTCAAGGCGGTCGGCATCAATCCGGTCGTCGTCCATGGCGGCGGGCCGCAGATCGGCGAGATGCTCGCAAGGCTCGGCGTCGAAAGCGAATTCGTCGACGGGCTGCGGGTCACCGATGCCGAGACCGCCCGGATCGCCGAAATGGTGCTGTCGGGCGCGATCAACAAGGAGATCGTGAGCTGGATCGGCCGCGCCGGCGGCCGCGCGGTCGGCATTTCGGGCAAGGATGGCGGCTTTATCCGCGCCGAGAAGCTCGAACGCGCGGTGCGCGATCCCGACAGCAATATCGAGCGGACGATCGATCTCGGCTTTGTCGGCCGCCCGGCCCATGTCGATCGGCGGATCATCGACACCATCTCCGAAGCCGGGATGATTCCCGTCGTCGCGCCGGTCGGCGTCGATGGCGAGGGCCAGACCTGGAATATCAACGCCGACACGATGGCAGGCGCGATCGCCGCCGCGCTCTCGGCGGCGCGCTTGTTCCTGCTGACCGACGTGCCCGGGGTGCGAGACGGCGAGGGCAATCTGCTGACCGAGCTGACTCCCGATGCGATCGGCGTGCTCGAGGCCGACGGGGTGGTCACCGGCGGCATGATCCCCAAGCTCGAAACCTGCGTCCGCGCGATCGAAGCCGGCTGCGACGCGGCGGTGATCCTCGACGGTCGGATCCCGCATGCGATGCTGCTCGAAATCTTCACCCGCCAGGGCGCCGGCACGATGGTGCGGGCGGTTTAGCGAAGAGGCCCTCCCCTGAAGGGGAGGGGGAACAGTGTCATTGAACCGCCGCGCGTCCGACGCTAGATGGCGCGCAACCCAAGCGGAGGGATCGCACATGCTCTACGGCCTGCTCGGCGCCATCAGCGTTCTGATCACCGTCGTCATCTGGATGATCATCATCCAGGCGATCCTGAGCTGGCTCGTCGCCTTCAACGTCATCAACACCTATAATGAGGGCGTCCGCAAATTCCTCTATTGGCTCGACCGGCTGACCGACCCGCTCTACCGGCCGGTGCGCGCGATCATGCCCGATTTCGGCGGCATCGATTTCTCGCCGATCGTCGTCATCCTCGTGCTCTATCTGATCCAGGGGCTGCTGCTCGATCTGCAGTTGCAGACGGTCGCGCTCTGATGGGGGGCGACAGCCGGGTCATCGACGGCAAGGCTTTCGCGGCGCGGCTGCGCGAACGGGTAGCCGATGCGGTGCCGGCTTTCGTCGAGCGGGCCCGGCGCAAGCCCGGGCTCGCCGTGGTGCTCGTCGGCGAGGATCCGGCGAGCCAGGTCTATGTCCGCTCCAAGGGCAAGGCGACGGTCGCGGCGGGCATGGAGAGCTTCCAGCATGTCCTCCCGGCGGAGACGCGCCAGGAAGAGCTGATCGCATTGGTCGAGAAGCTCAATGCCGACGAGGCGGTCGACGGCATCCTCGTCCAGCTGCCGCTGCCCGATCATCTCGACGACAAGGCGGTCGTCGGGAGAATCGATCCGGCCAAGGATGTCGACGGGCTGACCGCCGAGAATATCGCCCGTCTCGCCAACAACGACGACGCGCTCGTCCCCTGCACGCCGCAGGGCTGCATGATGCTGCTCGAGGATCGGCTCGGCGACCTTACCGGGCTCGACGCGCTGGTGATCGGCCGCTCGCAGCTCGTCGGCCGGCCGATGGCGCAACTGCTCGTCAACGCCAATTGCACGGTGACGATTGCCCATAGCCGCACCCGCGACCTCCCCGCGCTGGCCCGCCGCGCCGACATTCTCGTCGCCGCGGTCGGCCGGGCGGAGATGGTGAAGGGCGACTGGATCAAGGCCGGCGCGACGGTGATCGATGTCGGCATCAACCGGCTCGACCCCGCACCGGGCGAGGAGCGCGGCCGGCTGGTCGGCGACGTCGCCTTCGCCGAGGCCGAACATGCCGCCGCGATCACCCCGGTGCCCGGCGGCGTCGGGCCGATGACGATCGCGGTGCTGCTCAGGAACACCCTCGTCGCCGCGCATCGCCGCGCCGGGGTCGCCGATCCGCAGGGATTATGAGCGCGCTGCTCGCCTTGACCTTGGCCGCCACGTCGGGTGCGGTCGAGGCCGAGCGCGAATTTTCAGCAATGGCGCAGGCCGACGGTCAATGGACCGCCTTCCGCCATTTCGCCGCCGAGGAATCGGTGCTTTTCACCCCTGGCCCGGTCGATGCGCAAGAAGCGCTCGCCAACCTTTCCGACCCCGCCATCTCGGTCGTCTGGTGGCCGGCGCGGAGCTTCGTCTCCTGCGACGGAAAACTCGCGATCAATACCGGCCCCTGGCTGCGCGCGCATCAGGGTCGGCAGGGCAGTTTCGTCACCGTCTGGCGCAAGCAGTCGGATGGCGGCTGGCGCTGGCTGCTCGATGACGGCCGCGATCTCGAAACCCCGATTGCGGCCGGCGAAGAGCCCGAAATTCGCCAGGCTTCGTGTGACGGGACTCCGCCCGCCCCCGACAGGGCGCCGGTCGCCCAGGCGGCTCCGCGAACTTTCGGCGGCTCTCCCGACGGCACCTTGCGCTGGCGCGTCGATATCCGGCCCGACGGCTCGCGCCGGCTGAGCGCCGAACTCTATGACGGTGCTCGTATGGAGCCTGTTCTGACCCACGAAGTTCCGGCGGAGATACCATGACCGAACTCTTCATCTCCGCCCTCATCACCTTCTTCGTCGTCATCGACCCGCCCGGTTGCGCGCCGATCTTCGCCAGCCTGACGACCGGTGCCACCCCGCCTGAACGGCGCTCGCAGGCGATCCGCGCCGTTGTCATCGCCACCGCGATCCTGCTGTTCTTCGCGCTGCTCGGCGAGGATCTGCTGCGCGCGCTCGGCATCAGCCTCGACGCCTTCCGCATCGCCGGCGGCATCATGCTGTTCCTGATCGCTTTCGATATGGTGTTCGAGCGGCGCACCCAGCGGCGCGAGGACCGGGCACAGAAGCTGATCGGGACGCCCGAGGTCGAAGATGTCTCGGCCTTCCCGATGGCGATCCCGATGATTGCCGGCCCCGGCACGATCGCCGCCGTCATGCTGCTCGGAGCGCGCAGCAGCGGGATCGAGGAAAGCCTCGTCGTGCTCGCCGCGCTGGGCTGCATCCTGTTGCTGACCCTGATCGCGC
>JAIVHR010000149.1 GCA_020200935.1 Sphingomonadales bacterium | reverse complement strand
AAGCGGGCGCGCCTTCGCGGCAGGCGGCGGCGAAATTGCGGGCGAGATTTCGCGGCGGCGCCGGGTGCGGGCCGCTCTGCTGCGCGCCGTAGCTGGCCGAGACCGGCCCGCCGATCAGCGCGTCGAGATTGCGCGGCACGGCGCCGGTGCCGCTGACGCCGCCGCGCTGCCGGTCGCCGCTTGTGTCGGCGACGAGCGCATGGGCCGCGCCGCCGCTGCCGAAGCTCAGCCGCTCCTCGCTGGCGATCGGGCGGAAGCCCGGCACGTTGACGAGGATGCGGTCGCGCCCGGCCGGGCAGAACAGCCGGATAGCCGTCTCTGTCTCCTCGGGACCCGTCTCCCCGGAGCTCGAAGCCGGGAACACCAGTGCCGCGCCTTCGCCGTTCGAGACGAGGTCCCAGGCGGCGGCGGGCCGGCCGGGAGCTTCGCCGGCCGACGGATCGGCGGAGGAGCCTTGGGCGGCCCGGTCGCCCGAGCTCTCGGCAGCCTGCTCCGTTTCTCCGCCGTCGCCGCAGGCGAGCAGCAGCAGGGTTGCGGCCAGGCCGGTCAGAGGCCCGGCCATTCGGTTGCGGAACTTCTCGCTCATCGCTTTCGCGCCTCTCTCAGCATTCTCCGCCGCGATGAACGCGCCGCCCGGCCGATTGTGCCGCGCCCGCCCTATCGGCTCCGGGGATCAGGCCCCGAGCACTTGCCTTATCGATATAGCCGTGATTTGATCATCCCGGGAGAACAGTTTGGATGGGAATAGCCGAGGTCATCATTCCATTAGGGGTCTTGTTCATCCTCTATATGTGCCTGCGAGGGTTTCTTAACCTGATCCATCACTGGATATTAAACCGGACCATTCGTGAAGCCATGATCAAGTGCCCCGAGGCCATCGAACCGCTAGTCGGCAAGCTCGGGACGGCTGCTCCCCGAACATGGACGCCGAAGCTGATCGGCCTGATGCTGCTCATCGGCAGCCTGACAATTGCGCTCGCCATCGTGCTGGAACTCACGACCGACATCAGTCCCGACATTCTCTATATGTTGATCGTGATGGTACTCGGCGTTGCGCTCTATGGCATCGGTAAGAGAGCCGCGCGTGTCGCCGCTGACGGCGAGAGTCAGCGCGAACAGGCGCAGTAGCGGCTATTTCGCGGCGGGGAGATAGATTTCCCCTCCCTTCTCCCGAAAGGCGTCGCTCATCTCGTCCATCCCGGCTTGCGCGTCTTCGGGGTTCGCCGCGATGAAGCCGTCCGCGCCCTGATTCTGCTTCGGCGCGAACTCCCGCACCTCCTGCGTGATCTTCATGCTGCAGAACTTCGGCCCGCACATCGAGCAGAAATGCGCGGT
>JAIVHR010000204.1 GCA_020200935.1 Sphingomonadales bacterium | reverse complement strand
GCGCACATGGAGCTGCGCCGCGCCGCCCTCGGCGGTCGAAACATAGGCGAGCCGCGCGCCGTCGGGCGACCAGCGCGGCTGGCTGTGCGCTCCGGGTCCGGCGACCAGCGGCATCTGCTCGCCCGACCCCGCATCGACGAGCCAGATGGTCGGGCGGAAGGTATCGGTCATGATGTCGCCCGAACGGCGGACATAGGCGATCCGGCGGCCGTCGGGGCTGATCCGCGGGTCGGCGGCGACCTCGAGATCGAACATGTCGCGCGCGGTGAAATTCGGGTCGGGTGCTTCGGGTGCCGGCTGGGCCAGCGCCGGCGCTGCGGCGGCGATGAGGAGGAGAAATACGAAAGCGGATCGGATCATGTGGCGGCCCCTTGAGATGTCGGGAGCGGTGTAGCGGGCGTGAGACGCGAAGCAAATCCTCCCCGGAACGGGGAGGGGGACCGGCGCAGCCGGTGGAGGGGCACCCGCCAAAAGCGACATCGTATGCCGAGGGTGCCCCTCCACCATGCTTCGCATGGTACCCCTCCCCCGACGGTCCTTCGGACCCGGGGAGGATTAGGTGACCTTCCTGAACGGCCCCATCCTGCCGAGCTCCTCGATCTCGTAATCGACCGCCTCGCGCTCATGCTTGAGATAGTCGGCGACGGCGCGGCGGAAATTCGGGTCGGGGAGGTAGTGCGCCGCCCAGGTGGCGACCGGCCGATAACCGCGGGCGAGCTTGTGGGCGCCCTGCGCGCCGGCCTCGACCTTGGCAAGCCCGCGCTCGATCGCCGCATCGATCGCCTGATAATAACAGAGCTCGAAATGGAGGAAGGGCACCTCCTCGAGGCAGCCCCAATAGCGGCCATAGAGCGTATCGGCGCCGATTATGTTGAGCGCGCCGGCGACCGGCGTCGCGCCGCGCCGGGCGAGGATCAGCAGCGTCTTCTCCGCCATCCGCTCGCCGAGCAGCGAGAAGAAGGCGCGGGTCAGATAGGGCCGGCCCCATTTGCGTATCCCGGTATCCTGATAGAAATCCCAGAAGACGTCCCAGTGGGCCTCGGTCAGGTCGGCGCCGGTGACGTGCTCGATCGTCAATCCCTCCACGGCGCGGCGGCGCTCCCTGCGGATTGTCTTGCGCTTGCGCGACGACAGCGCACCGAGAAATTCCTCGAAGCTCGCATAGCCGTCATTGTGCCAATGGAACTGGCTGCCCTCGCGGATTAGCCAGCCGGCCGCTTCGAACAATCCGATCTGGCCGGGATCGACGAAGGTGGCGTGGGCCGAAGAGAGGCCGTTCTGCACCGTCATCGCCTCGAGCGCGGCGATCAGCGCCCGGGCGTGCCGCTCCTCGCGCAGCAGCAGGCGCGGGCCGGGGACCGGCGTGAAGGGCACGGCGACTTGCAGCTTGGGATAATATCGCCCCCCCGCCCGCTCGAAAGCGTCGGCCCAGCCATGGTCGAAGACATATTCGCCCTGGCTGTGGCTCTTGGCATAGGCCGGCGCGGCGGCGGCGAGCTTCCCGTCCTCGCCGTCGATCAGGATCGGCAGACTCTGCCAGCCGGCCGCCGAGGAAACGCTGCCCGATTGTTCGAGGATCGAGAGGAAGGCGTGGGTGAGGAACGGGTTGGTGCCGCCCGCGCAGGCGTCCCATTCCCCGACATCAAGGCCGGCGATGCCTTCGCCGACGCGGGCGACGATCGGGTCAGCTTCGCTCATAGACGATCTGGTCGGCATGCTCTGCGGCGCAGGCGCGCTCGCCGTCGCTGCGCACGGTCCAGGTGAGGATCGGCAGCCCCTTGGCACGCAACGAACTCGCAAAGGCCGAGGGCAGGTCGCGGATGTCGTAGGCGAGGAAATCGGGGCTCGCGCGGAATACCGAGAGCGAGCGCTTGGCGGCGCCCTTGATCCGGTCGACGGCGCTGACTTCGTCATGCTCGGTGACGACGAGGCCGCGGACGATATCCGGGTGCCGCGCGGCGAACCAGGCGCAGACCTCGGGGTTGAAGCTCATCACCGCCGCCTCGCCGTCATACTTGTCGAGCGCCTCGGCGACCGACTTGCAGAGCTGTTTCACCTTGCGGCTCTTCGCCTTGATCTCGATCAGCACCGGCGCGCGGCCGGCGACGCATGCGAGCATCTGCCTGAGGGTCGGGATGGTCTCGTCGGTGCCGGCGAGCTCGATCGCTTTGAGCTTCTTCGCCGTCCGCTCGATCACCGGGCCGGATTTTTCGGTCAGCCGGTCGAGCTCGTAATCGTGGAAGGCCATCGCGACGCCGTCCTTCGAGACCTGGACATCGGTCTCGATGCCGTGCCCGGCTTCGATCGCGGCCTCGAAAGCGGCGCGGCCATTCTCGACGATCCCGCCCCCATGCAGCCCGCGATG
Source organism: Sphingomonadales bacterium (assembly GCA_020200935.1). Taxonomy (GTDB): domain Bacteria; phylum Pseudomonadota; class Alphaproteobacteria; order Sphingomonadales; family Sphingomonadaceae; genus Parasphingopyxis. The sequence continues at coordinate 6,501 of JAIVHR010000204.1, read as the reverse complement.
CGCGAAAGGCGCGCGGGTGAGGAAGGAGAGATCGGCGAGCGGGTCAGCCATGGGGAGGGGGTCCAATGGCGTGACGAGAAGAAAATCCTCCCTGCCGCGAAGCGGTGGGGAGGGGGACCGGCGAAGCCGGTGGAGGGGCAATCGCGGACCATTGCCGGCCAGGCGCTCGGCCAGCGGCGGGAGCTCGCTTCGCTCGCGCCCCTCCACCACGCCCTTCGGGCGCGGTCCCCCTCCCCACGCCTGCGACGCGGGGAGGATTGGGAACAGGCGCCTCAGCCATCCTTCACCGCGACGATGGCGTCGATTTCGACCGCGACTCCGAGCGGTAGCACCGCGACGCCGACGGCGCTCCGCGCATGGCGGCCGGGCTCCCCGAACACTTCCTGCATCAGCTCCGAGGCGCCGTTGGCGACCTTGGCCTGGTCGGTGAAATCGGGCGCCGAATTGACGAACACGCCGAGCTTGACGATCCGCTCCACCCGGTCGAGACCGCCGAGCGCTTTCCTGATCTGGGCGAGCAGCATGATGGCGCAGGCGCGCGCCGCCTTCTGGCCGTAAGGCACGTCGCGATCCTCGCCGAGCCGGCCTTCCATCAACTCGCCGTTATCGAAGGGAAGCTGCCCGGAAATATGCAGCAACCCGCCCTGCTCGACCGCCGGCACATAGGCGGCGACCGGCGCCGCGGCTTCGGGCAGGGCGATGCCGAGTTCTTCCAGTTTGGCTTCGATGGTGCCGCTCACGCTGTCTCTCCTTCGGTGATCCTGTCGATAATCCACGCGCGCGCTTCGTGCCAGTCGTCGATCCGCGCATGGGCATGCTCGGCCGGACCGATATTGCCGGCGATCTGCGGCTCGGCGATCATGTGGAGCCGCCAGACCTCGGGATGCTGCTCGGCGACCGAGGCATGATGCTGGGCGAGATCGTCGACGAAAACCGCGACCGGCGGGCGGTGCGCCTCGACCAACTCGACGACCTTGGCGCCCTTGCCGCCCTGATTGGTGTGGACCGGAAAGTCGATGGCGAAATTGCGCAATTGCCTGGCCCGCGCATCGCGAAACGCGTCCTGCAGATTGGTCAGGATGACGATGTCGGCATATTCGGAGATCGAGACCAGCGCTTCGCTCGCTCCGGGAACGACGGTCTGCCGCCCCATCTCGGTCTCGAAGAAACCGTTGAGCAGCGGCCAAACCTCCTCGCGCGCGAGCGGTGCCCCGTCGCCCTTCGAGCGGATCGCATTGACGAAATCGGTGCCTTCGAGGCGGAATTCGAGATCATAGGCCTCGTCGAGCCAGGCGCCGAAATGGCTGACCATGTGGAGGAGCACCTCGTCGCAATCGCAGATGACGAGCGGCCGGCTCATGCCTCGAGCGCCCGGCGCGCGGCGACGAGATCCGCGGGGTCACGGCCCAGCCCTTCGGCGCAAGCGAGAAGGTCAGGCTCGTGCGCCTCGAGGAATTTGAGCAAGGCGGCGAGCAGGGTCGGATCGCCGACCTGCGAGCGCAGGGTCTCTGCGTCGAGACCGGTCAGCGCGAGGAAGCGCTCGGCGCGTTTCTCGTCGGTCAGGGTCCAGGCCAGCGCCTGCAGGCCGATCGCCGCGGCGATATCGGGGTCGATTGTTTCGGGAGTCGGGATGGCTTAGGTGTCCTTGGGTCAAGTGTGCGTAACGGGGGTGGCGGCGTGTCGAAAACAGTGTTGGTCGTCGAGGACAACGATCTCAACCGCAAACTGTTCTGCGACCTGTTGCGCGCCCACGATTATCGCGCCGAGCCGGTCGCCGACGGGCGCGAAGCGGTCGGCAAGGCGCGCGAGCTGGCACCCGACCTGATCATCATGGATATCCAGATGCCGCATGTCTCGGGGCTCGACCTGATCGGCGAGCTCAAAACCGATGCCGCATTGAAGCCGATCCCGATCATGGCGGTGACCGCCTATGCCGGCAAGGGCGACGAGGAACGCATACGCGCGGCCGGCGCCGAGAGCTACGTCTCCAAGCCGATCTCGGTAAACCGCTTCATCGAGGAAGTGCGCGGGTTGGTGTGAGCCTGTGCTCCCGCGAAAGCAGGAACCTAGGGCTGGAAGCGACGGCGTTTGCCGCCCTGGACTCCTGCTTTCGCAGGAGCACGCTTACTTGATCTTGGCTTCCTTGAACTCGACATGCTTGCGCACGACGGGATCGTATTTGCGCATCGTCATCTTCTCGGTCAGGTTGCGCGGATTCTTCTTGGTGACGTAGAAGAAGCCGGTGTCCGCCGTGCTGACGAGCTTGATTTTCACGGTCGCCGGTTTGGCCATGACCTGAACCTTTTCTTGCTTCGATAGCTGAATGGGCGCCGCAGCTTTTCCGCGCGCCCGAGCGGCGGCCATGTGCCCATGACGGGGGCGAATGTCAAGCCGAAGGATCCTTCCCCTCCCCTTCAGGGGTGGGGGCGACCCCGGACTTGATCCGGGGGAGCTCGGCTCGAAGAGCCGACAAGGGCATCGAGCCCTTGCCGCCTCTTGCCCCACCCCTACGCCCAGTGCCGGGTGAACAGCGCCCCGCGCTGTTCAGGCCATGCCGGGGGCATGGCCGACCCGTCACTCCTGAAGGGGAGGGGGACCTACTTTTCCCAGGCAGCGTGATCCCGATCACTGGCCTGGCGCTTAATCTTTTCCTAACCCTGACGGCGCACACTGGCCGAAAGCCAGCGAAGGGGGCTGCCATGCAGCTGCAAAGCGACGCCATGTTCGTCATCCGGTCCGATCTCGTCCGCAGGGTCGAGGAACTCGAGCGCCACTGCCGGGCGATGACCCTGCCCGCGCTTCACGACGCCATCGATGCGATTCGCAATTCGGCGCACGAGCACGGCTTCGGCGCGGTCGAGGACGTCGCCCGCTGCTTCGAACGATCGATCGCCCGCGACCGCCAGAAGACCGCCTTCCCGCTCTATTTCGACCAGCTCAAATTCGCCGCCGGCTGCGAATCGACCGACGATCCGGCGGCGCGCGAGACGATGCTGGCGGACGATGATCGATCGCGATGGCGCGCTGCTGCTGCTCGCCATCGCCTTCGCCTTGGCGGGCGTCGCCGCGCTGATCCCCGCCGATCGGGTGAAGATGCCGAGGAATTACGGCTTCGGCCTGTTCGGCGCTGCCTTCATCGCCTTTCTGCTCGCCGAATTCGGCGACAAGACGCAGTTTCTCGCCGCCGGCTATGCCGCCGTCTATCCGGCCTGGGAGGCGGTCGCACTCGGCACCTGGCTCGGCGTGGTGCTGGCGATGGGCGTAGCGGTTTATGGCGGCCGTGCGCTGCGCAAGAGCCTGCCGCTCGCCGCGATCCGCAAGGGTCTGGGCGGATTGTTGTTGGTGGTAGCGGCGGCGGTTTCGATCAATGCGCTCTGACTGATCGACGTCTTCGTTTATAGAGAGTGAGACAATTCGGGCCGCGCGGGCGCGGTTTGATGCGGCGAAACGGCCCGCCATGCGTTATATGGACGAGCAACGAAAACGCATTCCAGACAGGAGCCAATTCCATCATGCCCGACGCCAATCTCGCCACCCCGACCGATCTGCAGGACAACAAGCTCAAGGATGTCGCGAGCGCGCTCAACCGCATCCTCGCCGACAGCTACGCGCTATATCTGAAGACCAAGAATTTCCACTGGCACGTTTCGGGTCCGCATTTCCGCGACTATCACCTGATGCTCGACGAGCAGGCGGCGCAGATTCTCGCCACCACCGACGATATCGCCGAGCGCGTCCGCAAGACCGGCGGCACCACCTTGCGCTCGATCGGCGACATCGCGCGCCACCAGACGATCGCCGACAATGACGAGGATTTCGTCGCCGCCGGCGATATGCTGAATGAGCTGCGCGAGGACAATCTCAAGCTCGTCGAAGCGCTGCGCGAGGCGAAGGAGCTGGCCGATGCGGCCGGCGACAATGCCACCGACGGACTTCTCGACGACTGGACCGACCAGGCCGAGCAGCGTGCCTGGTTCCTGTTCGAGGCCGGCCGCCAGGGCTGAGGTGAGCCGCTGCTCGCGACCAAACGCCGATTGCTAATCCCGTCATGCCGGACTTGATCCGGCATCCAGAGCCAAAGACGACATCGCCTGCCGCCCTGGACCCCGGATCAAGTCCGGGGTGACGGGTCGGCATGCTTGGGACGCGCTTTAGAAAATCGCGCCCAGCAGTCCGAAGACGCTCAGGATGACGAGCGCGATGATGATCACGACGATGCAGCCGATGGCTCTCAACATGGTTTTGGAACTCCCTTTCGGATTGTCAAAGCGCCGGACGGGATAGGGTTCCTTTGCGGATGACCTGAGCGGCGCCGCGGGCTATGACCGCAGCCCTCGGGGAGGAATCTGCCATGCTCGCCAAAGCCGTCTGTTTCATCGCCTTCTTCTTGCTCGCCGCCACCGCCGCTCCGGCGCAGGATGTGCGCAGCCTCGGCGAGGGTACTTCGCCGCCCGCCACCATCGATCAGATGGCCTGGATCGTTGGCAGCTGGGCAGGCAGCGGGCTCGGAGGAGAGAGCCACGAGGCCTGGCTGCCGCCGGTCGCCGGCCAGATCGCCGGCATCTTCCATCAGAGCCGCGACGGCGCGCTGCAATTCTACGAGATTCTGCAATTCATCGAGCGCGACGGCTCGCTCGTTCTGCGATTGAAGCATTTCAACGCCGATCTGTCGGGCTGGGAGGACAATACAGCGGAGAGCGCGCTCGAATTCCCGCTCGTCGCGATCGAGGAGGATGCGGCCTATTTCTCCGGTCTCACTTATCAACGCGTCGGCGAGGACGGGCTGCGCATTCACCTGCGGCTGCGCAACGAGGGCGAGGATTCGATCGCGACATTCGAGCTGAACCGGATCGACTGACCTTCGTTCGACAGCCATGCGCGCTTTCGCCGACCTTCTCGACCGCCTCGTCTATACGCGTTCGCGCAACGCCAAGCTCAAGCTGATCGCCGACTATCTGCGCGCGGCGCCCGACCCCGACCGCGGCTGGGCGCTCGCCGCGCTGACCGGCGAGCTCGACATTCCGGGCGTCAAGCGCGCGGCGGTCCAGGCGATCGTCGACGAGCGGGTCGATCCCGTGCTCTACCGGATGAGCCGCGACTATGTCGGCGATACGGCCGAGACGGTAGCGCTGATCTGGCCCGAACCGCTGGGCGGCGCAAATTCCGTTCGCCCTAAGCTTGTCGAAGGGCTGTCCTCTTCTTCTACGGCGAAAAAGAAAAAGGCAGGGCTTCGACAAGCTCAGCCCGAACGGAGCGGGCAGGACATGCCGCTCGGCGAGGTCGTCGAACGACTGCTCACCCTCGGCCGGTCCGAAGCGCCCAGAGCACTCGCCGGCATGCTCGACCGGCTCGATGCCAACGGGCGCTATGCGTTGCTCAAGCTGGCGATGGGCGGGTTGCGGGTCGGCGTCTCGGCGCGGCTCGCCAAGACCGCGCTGGCGCTGGCTTTCGATCTCGATGTCGATGCGGTCGAGGAGGTCTGGCACGGGATAAACCCGCCCTACGCCGAGCTCTTTGCCTGGGGCGAGGGGCACGGAAAACAGCCGACGACCGAAGACATCCCCGTCTTCCGCCCCTTCATGCTCGCCCATCCGCTCGACGAGCGCGAGGTCGACATGGCCGACTATGCGGTGGAATGGAAATGGGACGGCATCCGCGTCCAGATCGTCCATGTCGCCGGCGAGACGCGGCTCTACAGCCGCACCGGCGACGATATCACGCCTGGCTTTCCCGATGTCGCCGCCGCCTTCACCGAACCCGGCGCGGTCGACGGCGAACTACTGGTACGCGGCGAGGATCAGGGCGGGGCCGCGGGCGGCGCGGCGAGCTTCAACGCGCTCCAGCAGCGGCTCGGGCGCAAGACCGTCTCGGCGAAGATGCGCGAGCAATATCCGGCCTTCGTCCGGCTCTACGACATTCTCTTCGACGACAAGCAGGATCTGCGCCCCCTGCCCTGGACCGAACGGCGCAAGCGGCTCGAGACCTTTGTCGCGCGGCTGCCAGAAGACCGCTTCGACCTGTCGGCGCTCGTCGCGGCGGAGGATTTCGGCCTGCTCGCCGAAATGCGCGACGGCGCGCGCGAGGCGGCGATCGAAGGGGTGATGCTCAAGCGCAGGGACAGCGCCTATGTTGCGGGACGCAAGACAGGCTTATGGTACAAATGGAAGCGCGATCCGCTGACCGCCGATTGCGTGCTGATGTATGCCCGGCGGGGATCGGGCAAGCGATCGAGCTATTATTCGGACTATACCTTCGGCTGCTGGACCGGAGAGGGCGAGCTCTATCCGGTCGGCAAGGCCTATTCGGGCTTTACCGACGAGGAGCTCAAATGGATCGACCGTTTCGTACGCAGCAATACGGTCGGCCGCTTCGGGCCCGTGCGCGAGGTCGAAAAGACGCTCGTCTTCGAGGTCGCCTTCGATTCGGTGCATGAATCGAAGCGCCACAAATCGGGGCTCGCCATGCGCTTTCCGCGCATCTCGCGAATTCGCCGCGACAAAC
>JAIVHR010000035.1 GCA_020200935.1 Sphingomonadales bacterium | reverse complement strand
CCATCCGGCCGGTCGAGCGCCTACCGGTCGAGATCCTCGCCGAACGCCGGATCGCCATCGAGGACGGCGGGCGCGACGCCTGGGCGCTCGGCGTCGCCGGCGGCATCGACGGCGTCGGCCTGCCGCTCGGCCTCGAACTTGGCGGCTGGGCGCAGGCGGGCATCGTCGGGGCGCGATCGCGCGACCTCTATGCCGAGGGCGCGATCGGGGTCCGGCGCCCGGTGATCGACGCCGGCCGGGCCACCCTGTCGGTCGGCGCGGCGAGCTGGGCGGCGGCGCAGCCCGGCGCGGCGCGCCTCGATATCGGCCCCGAGGCGAGCCTGTCGTTTCCGGTCGGCGACGGCGCGATGCGGCTTGGCGTCAGCTGGCGCCAGCGGATCGCCGGCAATGCGACGCCCGGCTCGGGCCCGGCGATCACGCTGGGAACCGATTTCTAGCCACCGCGCAGCTTCCGCTCGCCGGGCAAAGGCGCTAATCGCGCAGGTGATGGATATCTACCTGCCGATCGCCGAATTGTCGGTCCATGCCGGGGTGATCATCCTGCTCGGCCTTCTGGTCGGCATGCTTTCGGGAATGTTCGGGGTCGGCGGCGGATTTCTCACCACCCCGCTGCTGATCTTCTACGGCATCTCGCCTGCGGTCGCCGTCGCCTCCTCGACGACGCAGATCGCCGGCACCAGCATATCGGGCGCGATCGCCCATGCGCGGGGCAAGGGGGTCGATTTCCGGATGGGCGGCGTGCTCGTCGCCGGCGGCGTCACCGGGACGATCGCCGGCGGACTGCTGTTCCTCGAACTGCAACGGATCGGCCAGATCGATGTCACGGTGGCGATACTCTATGTGCTGCTGCTCGGCGGCATCGGCGTGCTGATGATCCGCGAAGCCAAGACGGTGATCGACGCCAAGCGCAGCGGCCGGCCGATCAAGCCGCCGGCGCGCCGCCACCATCCGCTGATCGCCGCGCTGCCGATGCGCTGGCGCTTTTACCGCTCGGGCCTTTATATCTCGCCGATCGCGCCCTTCGCGATCGGCTTCGCGGTCGGCACGCTGACCGTCATGCTCGGCATCGGCGGCGGCTTCATCCTCGTGCCGGCGATGATCTACCTGCTCGGCATGTCGACCCGGGTGGTGGTCGGCACCTCTTTGTTCCAGATCCTCTTCGTCGCCGCCTCGACGACGATGGTCCATGCCTTGACCACCCGTGCCGTCGATATCGTGCTCGCCGTGTTGCTGCTGATCGGCGGCGTCGCCGGCGCCCAGCTCGGTACCCGGCTCGCCTCGCGGATCGATCCCGAATGGCTGCGGCTGCTGCTCGCCGCTTTGGTCATCATCGTCGCCGTCCGGATGGCGCTCGGTCTCGCCTGGCGGCCCGACGAAATCTATTCGATCGAGCTGTCATGATGCGCTGGGCCCTGCTCCTCGCTCTGCTCGCGCCGCTGCTGATGGGGCAGGCGCGGCCCCGGCTGGTGCCCGCGGTCAGCCAGCAGGAGGTCGAAATCATCTACAGCTTTACCGGCGCCGAGCTGATGATCTACGGCGCTGTGCTCTATCCGGGCGGGCGCATTCCCGCAGAGCCGGCCGATATCGTCGTCGTGCTCAAGGGGCCCGAACAGTCGATCCTGATGCGCGAGAAACAGCAGCGGATGGGGATCTAGACCAATGCCGCCCAGGCGCGCTTCCGCTCGGCGCCGGCATTCTACGCGATCGCCAGCGCACGGCCGTTGGACGAGATCGTCGACGAGCGCACGGCGGCGATCTACGAACTCGGCATCGACAGCCTTCAGCTTTCCCCGGCGAGCGACAATCCGCCCGCCGAGGCGCGCCGCTTCGCCGCCGGCCTCGTCGACCTCAGAAGCCGCGGCGGGCTCTATGAGGAGCATCCCGGCGCGGTCGAACTCACCGAGGGGGTGCTCTACAGCGCCCGGATCGACATTCCGGCGCGGGTGCCGGTCGGCGACTATACCGCCGAAACCTTCCTGATCAGCGACGGGCGGGTGATCGCCGGCGAGGTGCGCGAGATCCGGATAGCCAAATCGGGCTTCGAGCGCTTTGTCGCTATCGCCGCCGAGCGCCACGGGTTGCTCTACGGCCTCGCCGCGGTGTTTGTCTCGCTGGCGCTCGGCTGGATCGCTGGCCAGGTTTTCCGCCGCATCTGATGCCCGCCGAAACCCTTGGCTAACACTCAAGGTATGCAATTATTTTACCTTTGCGTGGCTAGAAGCACCGGCATGTGAGTGGCTGATTGCTAGCGAGTAGAGAATGACCGACATGGGGGCCTTCCGGCCGATCGCGGCCGAGGAAATCGAACCCGCCGACAGGCCCGTCGACGGGGCGGTGCCGGACGTTGAAGAAGACGACGGCATCGTCATCGGCCAGGTCGTCGAGATCGCCGGGTCGAGCTCGCGCATCGCGATCGACGGATCGATGCTCGCCAGGGTGCGCGAGGCCGACGATGCGACGCTCGCGATGGCCGGTCAGGTCGGCAGCCAGGTCAAGGTCCAGGTCGGCGACAATTGGCTGATCGCCAATGTCCGCACCCTGTCAGCCGATGCCGGCCAGGCGAACATGGTCTTCGCCTTCATCGACTTTCTCGGCGAGGGCCAGAAGATCCTCGGCACCCAGGACGTCACCAATTTCCGCCGCGGCGTCACCCGCTATCCGGTTCCCGGATCGCCGGTGCTCGCGGTCACCGATCGCGACATGCAGCAGATGTTCGCCACCGACGAGCGGCCGCATATCGAAATCGGCACCGTCTATCCGACCAAGGACATTCGCGGCGCGCTCTATGTCGATCCGATGCTGAGCAAGCATTTCGCGGTGCTCGGCTCGACCGGCACCGGCAAATCGACCGCCGTCGCGCTGATTCTCCACCGGATCTGCCAGCTCGCGCCCGAGGCGCATATCGTGATGGTCGATCCGCACGGCGAATATAGCGCCGCCTTCAAGGGCGCCGGCGAGATCTTCGACGTCAACAATATCGCGCTGCCCTACTGGCTGATGAATTTCGAGGAGCATTGCGAGGTCTTCGTCACCGCCAACGGATCCGAATCGCAGCGCGACCGCGACATTCTCGCCAAATGCCTGCTCGCCGCGCGCGCCAAGAACAAGCTCGGCGAGGAAGTGCCGCGGCTGACCGTCGACAGCCCGATCCCCTATCTGTTGTCCGACCTCTTGTCGCTGATCCAGAACGATATGGGCCAGCTCGACGCCGCCAAGGACATCGCGCCCTATGCCCGGCTCAAGAGCAAGATCGAGGAACTGAAGGCCGATCCGCGCTATAATTTCATGTTCTCGGGCATGCTCGTCGCCGACACCATGCCCGAATTCGTCGCCAAGATTTTCCGGCTGCCGGCGCACGGAAAGCCGATCTCGATCGTCGACGTTTCGGGCGTGCCGTCGGACATCACCTCGGTCGTCGTCGCGGTGCTTTCGCGCATGGTGTTCGACTATGCGATCTGGTCGCGCAACGAGGCGCAGCGGCCGGTGCTGCTGGTCTGCGAGGAGGCGCACCGCTACATCCCATCGGGCCGCGACGGCGGCGAATCGGCGGTCGGCAGGATTTTGAACCGGATCGCCAAGGAAGGCCGCAAATACGGCGTGTCGCTGGGGCTCGTCACCCAGCGCCCGTCGGATCTTGCCGAAGGCGTGCTCTCGCAATGCGGTACGATCCTCGCGATGCGGCTCAACAACGAGCGCGACCAGGCGCATGTCAAGGCCGCGATGCCCGAAGGCGCGCGCGGCTTTCTCGACGTCATCCCGGCGCTCAGGAACCGCGAATGCATCGTTTGCGGCGAGGGCGTCTCGGTGCCGATCCGCATCAGCTTCGACACGCTCGAAGAGGAAAAGCGCCCGGCCTCGACCGATCCCAAGTTCTCCGAATTGTGGACCCATGTCGGCGACGAGCCCGGCATCATCGACCGCACCATCACCCGCTGGCGCTGCCAGGGGCGGTAGCACCTAGCTAAAATTGAGGAATCACCCGTCGGCTGCTTGTCCTCCCAGCTCATCCTCGGCGCGCTCAATATATTGTCCGATCGCCTCCAACCAGCCTTGGGCATGGCCGGGAAGCAAATCACCTAGCTGCGGCGTCTTTCCAGCAGCAGTGCGAAGAGCAGACTGGGAGCCGGATATTTCGCGCACCTCCCCGCCGATCAAAGTCGCAAGCGAATTATTGTAGGCTAAGCCTATCTCTCCACGGTCCCACCAAGTCGCGGGATTGGTATCCACCCAGCCGTCCTTGGATATCGAAGCGAAATTGAATGGGTTGCCGCTTGGAGCCTCGCGTTTGATATTCAGGGATCGCAGATGTTCCGGATACACTCCGAATTGATCGAGCTGCGCCAGAAATTCCTTCAGGAGAACCGGATACCTCGCATCGCGTTCGCGTAATTTTTCGTAGAATTCATCTTCGCCCATACTCGCCGACCGGACCGGTTGCCTTTTCGGATCTTCTTCCGGCGGCTCGATCAAAATTTCGGTACCGTGTGCCTGGTCCTGGATTCGCACCACCCCCCGCTCCAAGAGCGTCGTCTGTGCGAGTACGGAAGGAACGATAATTCTTTGCTGACCCCCGGGCACATCGAAAATTCCCAGTTCGACCAATCCAAACACAAAACGATCGCCGGCATGCCCCTGGAGAATATCGATGAGCGGCCGGATGTCTTCTCTTATCCCGTCACCGACCACTACAATTATTGCACGACCGCGTTTCAAGTTCAGCGTGACGGAGTCGATAAATTCCTCCTCACTGATGACTGGGCATCGGCTCTCCATATAGGCGTGGAGACTTTTGAACTGTTCGGTTTCAGGTTTGCGGGCATTCAATATAGCCTTCTCAAATTCTTCATACGACATCGAAAAAACCGCGCTGGCGTATTCGATCGCTTGCGCTACAACTTTCCGCCGAGACTCCGGGTTACGCCAGAGTTTGGCTTCGACCAAAACGAGTCGGCCCTCTGGCGTCATCAAAAGATTGTCGAGCGCGCCTGAACGGCTAGCTCCGAAAACAAGTGGTAGTTCCCGGCAAACGGCAATCAAGTCGCCGAACCCGGGATCAATTTGATCCACAGGCACGATTTCAGGGAAACAATGGATCAGCTCTTGGAGCCATGCCTCGTCATACGTGCCGCCAGATTCGCGCAGCTCGATCCGCGTCAAATAGGCCGAGGCTTCGGGGTCCTCACAGACCCATACCGGTTTACCGTCTCTCCTTCGACGCATGGTCACAAACTCCCGCTGAACAGGCAATTCGCCTTGCGAGAGTGGTAATCCCAACTGAAAGAAGATCAATCGGTCGAGGCCAGTCTAACTGCGTGAAGCGCCACCCGTACGCCGATCGGCCGACGCCCTCTCGGTTCGCTCGCGGCGCAATGCGGCGCCGGGCTCGACATTGAGCAGGCTCACCAAGGTCGAGCGGAAGCGCGCGAGTTCGGCGCCAGTGAGCTGCGCCTGTTCGATAAAGCGCACCGAACGCGGATCGACCTTCCGGCCCATATGGGCGTAGGCGGTCTGGGTTCCGCCGCCATGGTTGATCCGGACGTAATTGCCGTAGCCGCCATTGCGGCCCGAATAGTTGACGGTGCCGGTCGCCGCCGCGCGGATCGGCGTGCCGTAGCCGGCCGCGATGTCGATCCCGGTATGCATCCGGCTGCCGCCGAGGATCGGATGGCGGCGCGAACCGAAACCCGAACTGATCCGGCCGGAGACCGGCATCAGCATCTCGCCGGTCGAACGGCCGACGCCGCTGGCCTCGAACCATTGCGAATTGCCGCCGACCGTCCAGCGCAAAAGCTGCGTCTTGCGATCGCCGCGTTCGATCCCGGCATAGAGCACCTGGCCCAGCTCGGTCTCGCCGGTCTCGGCACGGCGATGCTCGATGATCATGTCGAAGGTTGCGCTTGCCGGTATGTCGCGCTCGATCGAAAGCTGGGTGCCGACGGCGCGGAGAAAGTCCTGGATCGCCGAGGGCGGCGCGCCGGCGGCGCGGGCCGAGCGATAGAGGCTCGATCCGACGCGCCCCCGAATGCGCAGCGGCGTATCGTCGACGGCGATCGCGACGGCGTCGGCCATCAGCCGGCCGTCGGCACGGGCGAGCTCGATCCGCAGATCGAGCCGGGCGCGGAAGCTGACCTCGTCGACCGGGCGCGGCACGGTCCGGTTGGGGCGGCGGCCGAGCACGATTTTCATCGGCGTTCCGGCCTCGATATCCTCGACCGGGATGAGTGCCGCGACCATCGTCTCGATTTCCCTGGCCTGATCGCGCGCGACGCCGGCGCGTTCGAGCACGCGGGCGAAACCGTCGCCGCGTCCCAGGGTGGCGGTCAGTTCGACCTTCGGCCGTTCGGGGGTGTCGGCGAGCGGCTCGACGGCGCCGGTGGCGGCCATCCGGCGGCCGGTATCGGCGCCATAGGCGAGCGGCGTGATCGCCTGGGCGCGCGCCTCGTCCCATTGCTCGGCATCCATCGCGCTCGGTATCTCGGGCAGCGCCTGAACGCCCGGCGCGAGGAACAGCATCGAAGCGCACAGCGCCGTGCAGGTCAGCGCGCCGCGCCACCATGTCCGGCTGCCGATCTGGGCGCCGAGATCGACGACAAGGTCGATTTCGCGCAGCAGCTTGTCGAACTTCCCGTCGTCGGGCGGCAGCGATCGATCGAGCGGAAGCGTTGCCGCCCCGCCGCCGTCGCCGCCCTGAAAGTGACTTCTCTGAAACAAATACAGCCCCGCTGAGTGATCTTCTCGCCCGCGCTTTGCCGCGCAACCCGGGCAGAATCACTGTGGCGTAAGGGCGTTAAAGTCAAATTAAGCCCGCATCCCCGCGACTCGCCTTGCGGCGAGCCGTTCGGTTCGGGCGACGAGGCGCAATTCGCGCAGGAACGCATTCGGGCGGTTGAGTTTTTGGGGCCGCGCGCCGAT
>JAIVHR010000034.1 GCA_020200935.1 Sphingomonadales bacterium | reverse complement strand
ATAACGGCCGCCGAGGCTGTCGACTGCCGTGCCGAAGGCCTCGAGCAGCGCCCGGCTCTTGGTATTGTCGGCATCGGCCAGGATCACCGCCTTGCCGCCGCCCAGCGGCAGCCCGGCCATCGCATTCTTGTAGCTCATGCCGCGCGACAGCCGCAGCGCGTCGGTCACCGCGCCGGTGCTGTCGTCATAATGCCAGAAGCGGGCGCCGCCGGCCGCCGGGCCGAGCGCGGTCGAATGAACGGCGATGATCGCGCACAGCCCCGACTCGACATCGCGGAAGAGATGCACGCCTTCGTGATCGTCGAAGTCGGGCAGATCCCAGGTTGCGGTCATCAGAAATCCTCACGCGATCGCGACACGGGGACGCTCGATAATGGGGCGACCGACGGGACTTGAACCCGCAACCCCCGGCACCACAAGCCGGTGCTCTAACCAATTGAGCTACGATCGCCATGACTGCGGCGAGGCCCGTCCCCTGACGGGAATCGGCCGGCCGCTGCGTTCATCGCCTGTAATTTAATTGCGCGCCGAAGAACAGTGTTTTTTGCGTGCCGAGGGTCCGAACCGGATCTGTCCTGTTGGTCGGCATCGCTCGGAGATTTCTCGGAAAAACTCTCCGAAGGTATCTCGTCCGGAAGGCTGGTGGGCGCGGCTGGGATTGAACCAGCGACCCCTGCCGTGTGAAGGCAGTGCTCTCCCGCTGAGCTACGCGCCCGAAAGACCCAGTAAAAAGGTGGAGTGAAAAGGGCGGAGCTCCTTTCGGATTTCCGCCCCTTCATCGCGACAGTTCGCCTCGCGGCGGGGCTCTCCAGCCCGCGCCGCGATGGGATCTTGCGATTAGTTGACCGCGTCCTTGAGGCCCTTGCCGGCCTTGAACTTCGGCAGGGTCGAGGCCTTGATCTGCATCGGCTCGCCGGTTCGCGGATTGCGGCCGGTCGATGCCTTGCGGTGGGTGGTCGAGAAGGTCCCGAAGCCCACGAGGCGAACTTCTTCGCCCCGGCCCAGCGATCCGGTGATCGTATCGAATACGGCTTCGCATGCCTTTCCGGCATCGGCCTTGCTCAGCCCCGACGAGTCGGCGACCGACGAAATGAGTTCTGCTTTGTTCATACTCTCCGCACCCCTTGTTGATATTGATTTGTTGAATTGAGACTCACGGCAACGCCGAGTGCGCATCTAAGGCCATTAGACCGGGGGCTGTAAAGCCCTATCCGCGACAAAAAGCCCCCGGATACGCGATTTTTCCGCCGATCCGGTCGCTTTTCGTCTTCTAATGGCGCAACGGAGCCTCTCCCGACCCGGAAACCGGCGGCGGCACCTGGGGACTCGGATCGGTCGCGATCTCGTCGGCATCGCTCCATTCGATCGCCGAGAGCTTGCCGGTCATCGCCAGCTCGAGCACCTCGTCGACATGCGCGACGGGGATGATCTTGAGCCCCGCGCGGATATTGTCGGGGATCTCGACCAAGTCCTTTTCATTCTCCTCGGGGATCAGCACCGTCTTGATACCGCCCCTGAGCGCGGCGAGCAGCTTTTCCTTCAATCCGCCGATCGGCAGTACGCGTCCCCTGAGCGTGACTTCGCCGGTCATCGCGATCTCGCGGTCGACCGGCACGCCGGTGAGCGTCGAGATCATCGCGGTGACCATGCCGATGCCCGCCGAGGGGCCGTCCTTGGGCACCGCGCCTTCGGGCAGGTGGACGTGGATGTCCTTCTTGGTGAAGACGCTGGGCTTGATGCCGTAGCTCGGCGCGCGCGCCTTGACGAAGCTCATCGCCGCCTGGATCGATTCCTGCATCACGTCGCCGAGCTTGCCGGTGGTCTTGATGTTGCCCTTGCCGGGTACGGTGATCGCCTCGATCGTCAGCAGCTCGCCGCCGGTTTCGGTCCAGGCGAGGCCGGTCACCGCGCCGACCTGGTCCTCCTCTTCGCCGATGCCGTAGCGATATTTGGTGACGCCGAGGAAATCTGCGAGATTTTCGGCGGTCACGGTGATCGATTCGGTTTCGCCCTCGAGAATCTTGCGCAGCGCCTTGCGCGCGAGCTTGGCGATCTCGCGCTCGAGCGTCCGGACGCCGGCCTCGCGGGTATAGAGGCGGATCATCGTCTTGAGCGCTTCGTCGGTGAGCTCGAACTCTTCGTCCTTTAGTCCGTGCATCTCGATCTGCTTGGGCAGCAAATGGCGCTTGGCGATCTCGACCTTCTCGTCCTCGGTATAGCCCGGCAGGCGGATGATCTCCATCCGGTCGAGCAGCGCCTGCGGCAGATCGAGCGAGTTGGCCGTGGTGACGAACATGATGTCCGACAGGTCGAGGTCGATCTCGAGATAGTGATCCTGAAACTTGTCGTTCTGTTCCGGATCGAGCACCTCGAGCAGCGCCGACGCCGGATCGCCGCGGAAATCCTGGCCGAGCTTGTCGATCTCGTCGAGCAGGAACAGCGGATTCCAGCTGCCGGCCTTTTTGAGGTTGTTGGCGATCTTGCCGGGCAGCGAGCCGATATATGTGCGCCGGTGACCGCGAATCTCGGCCTCGTCGCGTACGCCGCCCAGCGACTGGCGGACGAAATCGCGGCCCGTAGCGCGGGCGATCGACTTGCCGAGCGAGGTCTTGCCGACGCCGGGCGGGCCGACGAGGCACAGGATCGGGCCCTTGAGCTTGTTGGTCCGCGCCTGGACGGCGAGATATTCGACGATCCGGTCCTTGACCTTTTCGAGCGCGTAATGGTCCTCGTCGAGCACCTTCTGCGCTTCGCCGATATCCTTCTTGAGCTTCGCCTTCTTGCCCCAGGGCAGGCCGAGCAGCGTATCGAGATAATTGCGCACGACGGTCGCCTCGGCCGACATCGGCGCCATCGCCTTGAGCTTCTTCAGTTCGGACTGCGCCTTGGTCCGCGCTTCCTTGGAGAGCTTGGCCTCCTTGATCTTCTTCGACAGCTCGGCGACCTCGTCGCCCTCGGCTTCCTCGTCGCCGAGTTCGCGCTGGATCGCCTTCATCTGCTCGTTGAGATAATATTCGCGCTGGGTCTTCTCCATCTGCGTCTTGACGCGGCGGCGGATCTTTTTCTCGACCTGCAGCACGCCGAGCTCGCCCTCCATGAAGGCGAACGCCATTTCGAGCCGCTTGGCCGGATCGCGCTCGACCAGCATCGCCTGCTTGTCGGAAACCTTGACGCCGATATTGGAGGCGATCGCGTCGGACAGCCGCCCGGCTTCCTCGATCTGCGACAGCTGGACCGGAACGTCCTCGGAGATCTTCTTGTTGAGCTTGGCGTAATTGTCGAACTGCTCGAGCGTCGAGCGCATAAGCGCCTCGATCTCCTTGCCCGCCGCCTTCTCGTCCTCGATCAGGCCGATATCGCCGATCAGATGCTCGTCGCGAAAATGCATGTCGTCGAGCCGACCGCGCTCGCCGCCCTCGACCAGCACGCGCACCGTGCCGTCGGGCAGCTTGAGCAGCTGCATGATCGTCGCCGTGACGCCGATATCGTAGAGCGCGTCGCGATCGGGATCGTCCTCGCCGGGATCGAGCTGGGTGACGAGGAAGACTTTCTTGTCCTTCTCCATCGCCCGCTCGAGCGCCACCACCGCCTTGTCGCGCGCGACGAACAGCGGCACGATCATATGCGGGAACACGACAATGTCGCGCAGCGGCATGACGGGAAGCGTGGTTGTGGTCATAACTATCCTAACGCGTGGGCCTGAACGGCCCTTTCCGCCAATATGGATAGCAGCCGCCAGTGGTTCAACGGCGCACAGAGGCGCCCTGTTGATCCAGTATCGGCAAATATCGGAGAAATTGTGCCCCTAGGCCGCGTCGTCGGCGGTCTTTTCCGCATTCTTGGCGAAGACGCGGACCGGTTCCTTGCGGCCTTCGGCGACGTCCTTGTCAATGACGATCTCGTCGACCCCGTCGAGGCCGGGCAGTTCGAACATCGAATCGAGCAGGATCGCCTCGAGAATCGAGCGCAGGCCGCGGGCGCCGGTCTTGCGCTCGATCGCCTTTTTGGCGACCGTGATCAGCGCATCGTCGGTGAAGTCGAGCTTGACGTCCTCCATCTCGAACAGCTTGGCATATTGTTTGATCAGCGCGTTCTTGGGCTCCCGCAGGATCTGGATCAGCGCACCCTCGTCGAGATCGTCGAGCGTGGCGATCACCGGCAGGCGGCCGACGAATTCGGGGATCAGCCCGTATTTGAGGAGATCCTCAGGCTCAACCTGGCGCAGCACCTCGCCGATGCGCTTTTCCTCCGGCGTCGCGACATAGGCGCCGAAGCCGATCGACTTGCCCTGCATGCGATCGGAAATGATCTTCTCCAGCCCCGAAAAGGCGCCGCCGCAGATGAACAGGATGTTGGTCGTATCGACCTGCAGGAATTCCTGCTGCGGATGCTTGCGGCCGCCCTGCGGCGGAACGGAAGCGGTGGTGCCTTCCATCAGCTTGAGCAGCGCCTGCTGGACGCCCTCGCCCGATACGTCGCGGGTGATCGAGGGATTGTCCGATTTGCGGCTGATCTTGTCGATCTCGTCGATATAGACGATGCCGCGCTGGGCACGCTCGACATTATAGTCCGACGACTGGAGCAGCTTGAGGATGATGTTCTCGACATCCTCGCCGACATAGCCGGCCTCGGTCAGCGTCGTCGCATCGGCCATCGTGAAGGGCACGTCGAGAATGCGTGCCAGCGTCTGGGCGAGCAAAGTCTTGCCGCATCCGGTCGGCCCGACGAGCATGATGTTCGATTTGGCGAGCTCGACATCGCCGGCTTTGGCGCCGTGATTGAGCCGCTTGTAATGATTGTGGACCGCGACCGAGAGCACGCGCTTGGCCTGCCCCTGCCCGATCACGTAATCGTCGAGCACGTCGCAGATTTCCAGCGGGGTCGGCACCCCGCCCTCGCCCTTGCTCGAGCCGACGCCGCCCTTCACTTCCTCGCGAATGATGTCGTTGCACAATTCGACGCATTCGTCGCAGATGAAGACCGTGGGCCCGGCGATCAGCTTGCGCACCTCATGCTGCGATTTGCCGCAGAATGAGCAATAGAGCGTGCTCTTTGAATCCCCGCCATCGAGTTTGGGCATACTAAATTCCTTCCGGCCGCCCCTTTTCGGCCATCTCGCATATTAGCCCGCATAGCTGCGGGCTGCCAACCTTCTATCGCACAGGAAAATGGCTAACGCCTTAATCCTTCTTTTCTTCATTCTCCGGGCGCTTCTCGAACACCTCGTCGACCAGTCCGAATTCCTTGGCTTCGTCGGCCGAGAAGAATTTGTCGCGATCGACATTATCCTCGATCACCTCGATCGGCTGGCCGGTATATTTGGCCATCAGCTCGTTCATCCGGTGACGCGTCTTGAGCAGCTCCTTGGCATGGATTTCGACGTCGGCCGCGGTGCCCTGCATGCCCGATGAGGGCTGATGGATCAGCACCTTCGCATTGGCCAGCGCAAGATGTCGAAGCTACGCTCGCCGCGGTTCGACTGCTCGATGACGATGGGAACAAGCGAGTCGGTGATGGGGTCGTTCATATCGGGCCTTTCGGGAAAATCTGTCAGCCCAACATCGCGACTTCAAAGCCGCGCTTCAAGAGGCGTTCGACCCCACCGCTGGAAAAGCCAGATAGGCGAGCCGCCGCATCTCGCGCCGACCGCGCACCACGGTGTCGAGAATGAGCCCGCTGAAGAAGGAGAGACAGGCGAGCAGCGTCAGGCCGGTCGAGAGGATCGCGGTCGGGATGCGGGGCACGAGGCCGGTCTCGGCGTAGGTGATCGCCAGCGGGATGGCGAGGATCACCGCAGCGAGCGCCAGCAGCGCGCCGATGCCGCCGAAAAAGGCCACCGGCCGCTCGGCGCGGAACAGGTCGATCATCGTCTTGAGAATACGCAGGCCGTCGCGCCAGGTCGACAGCTTCGATTCGGAGCCCGCGGGCCGCGCGGCATAATCGGTGACCTGCTCGGCGACCGGCATGTTGAGCTCGAGCGCATGGACGCTGATCTCGGTCTCGATCTCGAAACCCTGCGAGAGCACCGGGAAGCTCTTGACGAAACGACGCGAAAAGACGCGGTAACCCGACAGGATATCGTTGAAGCTGCGGCCGAAAAGGCGGGCGAGCAGCCCGGTCAGCACCTTGTTGCCGAGCCGGTGGCCGCTGCGATAGGCGCCCGCGACCTCGCTCCTGCGCGCGCCGACGACCATGTCGAGCCGCTCCTCGATCAGCCGGGAGATCATCTCGGGCGCAGCGGCGGCCTCATAGGTCGCGTCGCCATCGGCCATGACATAGATGTCGGCCTCTATATCGGCGAACATCCGGCGCACGACATGGCCCTTGCCCTGCATCCGCTCGGTGCGGACGACGGCGCCGGCCGCCGCGGCGACCTCGGTCGTGCGGTCCGAGCTGTTATTGTCGTAGACATAGATCGTCGCGCCGGGCAGCGCGGCGCGGAAATCGCCGACCGTTTTGGCGATCGCGGCTTCCTCATTGTAGCAGGGAAGGATCACCGCGACCGACGGGCCGACGGCATCGAGCGCGGAAATCTCCCGCGCCGCCGTAAATTCCCCGACATGCCGCATCAAACACCCCTGTCGCACTGCTTCCCGGGCGCATTTCTAGGGCGGCAATGGTTAACGAAGGGTTGTGGGAGGCCTGCGATTCCGGGAGATCCCCGTTATTCTCCCCTCCCCCTCGAGGGGGAGGGGGAGATAGGATGCGTCGCTAGGAATCCTTTGCCGTGCTCTTCTTTGCCGGAGCCTTCTTCGCAGGCGCCTTTTTCGCAGGCGCCTTCTTGGCTGCCGTGGTCTTCGCCGCCGGCTTTTTGGCGGCCGGCTTCTTCACCGACGCTTTCTTCGCCGCCGGCTTCTTGGCGGCGGCCGTCCTGGCCGCAGCCTTTTTGGTCGGAGTCACCGCGGCGGGGACTTCCTCTTCCTCGGCCTCGATCGCCTCTTCGAGCTCTTCGCGGCTCACCTTGCGGTCGCTGATCTCGGCGGTCTCGAACAGCATGTCGACGACCTTGTCCTCATAGAGCGGCGCGCGCAGCTGGGCGGCGGTCATGCGATCCTGCTGGATATACTGGACGAACTGCTCGCGCTGGTCGGCCGGATAGCGCTGCGAGGCCTGGGCGATCAGCTGGCTCATCTCGTTCTGGCTGATCTCGACGCCCTGCTTCTGGCCGATCTCCGACAAGAGCAGCCCGAGCCGGACGCGGCGCTCGGCGATGCGCTTATAATCCTCGCGCTCGGCTTCCATTTCCTTCTTCGCCGCCTCGGGATCCTCCTCCTGCCCGGCTTCATGCTCGAGCTGCTTCCAGATCTGGTCGAATTCGGCGTCGACCATCGTCGGCGGCACCGCGAAATCGTGGCGCGAGGCGAGCTCGTCGAGCAGCTTGCGCTTCATGTGGGTGCGGGTGAGGCCGTTCAGTTC
>JAIVHR010000330.1 GCA_020200935.1 Sphingomonadales bacterium | reverse complement strand
CGCGCCGGATCAGCGTGCCGAAGCTGCGCCCGATGGCGCGCGCGTCGTCTGCGCCCAGCGTTTTGCCGACAATGCCGCGGATGTCGTATTCGCGCAAAATGGTGGGGTGGAAGCTATGGGTCATGAAAACTCCTCGGAGACGGCCAATACCGTCTCAAACCGGTAAGACTTGAATGGTTTCATCGCATTTCGCCCCGGCGAGCCGCGAAGCTCGCCAGCCGGTGGGCAACAGCCGAAGACGGTCCGTCCGGTTACCATTGCAGGGGATTATGACAAGGGTGCTGCAGGGCGGGACAGCGAAAATCGGAACGGGATGTCCCAATTCCGTCGCCCCGGACCTGATCGGGACCTATCCCTTTCCGACAAGGAATCGGGAATGCGTCACCCCAGCGAAGGCTGGGGTCTATCCCGGATGCGCGAGCGCGAGACCGACAGCCGGGATAGATTCCAGCCTTCGCTGGAATGACGAGATTCCCTTTCCGAAGGGGATAATCGCCGATCAAGTCCGGCATGACGAACCTTGAGATGTCACGCGACATGATCGTCGAGCGCAGTGGGGGCGGCGGGCCGCCTACTCCCGCCGAACAGGCACCCGGTTGCGCGCCTCGCTGAGCAGGATCTCGCGCGCGGCGTTGACCTGGCGGGCCAGCTCGGGGGTGCCGCCGGCGTCGGGATGGACCCTGGCGATCAGCTTCTTGTGGGCCGCGCGGATCGCTTCCTGGTCGGCATCCTCGGCGACGCCCAGCAGCGCGCGCGCCTCGGCGACCGGCATCCGGGCGCGGCGCAGTTGCTGCGAGCGATAGGCCGCCCAGCCCGCCACCCCGGCGAAGCAGGCGATCGCCAGAAAGCCGTGGCCGGTCGTCAGCAATCGGAAGCCGAGCAGCACGCCGGCGATCGCCGCGACGTCGCCCCTGTCGACAGTGCGCAGAAGGCCGAGCTTCCAGGCGAGGGCGAACAGGAGCCCGCCGATGAGCGCGACGTAGAGCATCGCGCGCTTATACCGGCTCGAGCGCCCCCTGCGTAATATTTTCGGCCAACTGCAGCCCGGAGATCATGTCGCGCAATTCCTGGCGCGCGGCGATGTGGCTGAGGCCGACATCATCGAACTGGTCGAGATCGAGCAAGGTCAGCCCGCTCGGGAAGAGCTCGCGATAGATGACGCGTTCGGAAAGCCCGGGGATGACGCGGAAGCCGACGCGGCGCGACAATTCGTCGAGCGCCTGCTGGACGCGGCGCATATTCTTCGCCGCGATATGCTGGAGGCGGTTTCTCAGCACCACCCAGTCGACCTCCCCGCCGTCGCTCCGCGCCCGGTCCTTGCGCGCTTCCCAGACGATCTCGGCATAGAAGCTGGGGCGGGTGACCTTGTAG
>JAIVHR010000329.1 GCA_020200935.1 Sphingomonadales bacterium | reverse complement strand
GCCCCCGGAGCCCGAAACCGGCCGCCGGAAAGCGGCCATTCCGCCCCTTAAGTTCGCACCCGGTTGACGCGGAGGCGGGCAGGAGACGGGGGTCGTCGGCTTCGGACAAGGCATCGGCTCGATCGTCGGGGGAGCCGAATCATTATATCGCGAATGGGGGCGTGTAGGACAGGGTTTTGTTCGGAGGGGAGAGGATTTACGGCTCCCAGCCTTCCTGGTCCATCGGCGCCGACGAGCAGGTCGGCTTGGGGTCGGTGAACACGGCGGCAATTTCCACATCGTGGATTGGGCCGAAGCTCCAGCTATTGGCCATGACGATCACGATGCCTTCCTCGGTATCGAGATCGGGACGCCGTCCGTATCGTGTATTCTCGAAGGTCCCGCGCAGCAGGACGTAGCTGCGATTGTACGGCATCGGGTCGCCGCGCTCGCCGGGCCATTCCACGCCGACTGCACTCAGATATCCGGCCATCCCCCCATCGCAATAGGCGCCATAGCTCGGAAAGATGTTGCTGTTCTCGAATTCGCGGACGGCAAAACCGCGCAGCTCGATATCGCGCCCGTGCCAATAATCGGGGCGGCGATGCAGATCGGCGAGGGTCACGCGCTCATAGCCGGGCGCCGGCGGCGGCAGCGTCGTCGCGCAGCCGGCGAGCGGCGTCGCGGCGGCGATCGTCAGGAGCAGGCGGCCCACCATCCCTCGATCCTGCCCGCCCGCCCGGCGACGGTCAATCGCGCGTTCGCACCGTATCCCTTGAGCGACGGCCACATTCTCCCTCTCCCCATTCGAGGGGTAGAGGATACGGAGCCTTGCCCCCGCGCAGGCGGGGGTTAGGCCCAGTTGCCTGCCCCTGCGAAAGCAGGGGGAGAGGGGGTGGCGACCCCGGACCTGATCCGGGGGAGCTTGCCGCGCAGCGGCAACGGAGGTGGGAGATCACGCTTCGCTCTGTCCCCGTGAAACAGTCGGCGGTTATCCCCTTCGGACAAGGAATCACGTCATTCCAGCGAAGGCTGGAATCTATCCCGGCTGTCGGTCTCGCGCTCGCATATCCGGGATAGACCCCAGCCTGCGCTGGGGTGACGCCTGTGCCAATTCATTGTCCGAGAGCAATAGGTCCCGAATTGATCCGGGGGCCAAGGCGGCGGGCGACGTGGCTTGTGGCTCTGGATGCCGGATCAAGTCCGGCATGACGGTCAATTCACTCGGAGGGGAGAGGGGGGAGCGGCCCTTCGGCGGCGAAATCCGCGTCGCGCTTCTGCATCCGATAGGCCGAGGTCGAGGAGATGGCGGCGATCCGGCAGGCATCGCGCACGCAGCCGGTCTCGGCGAGCGCGCGAAAGAACCTCCCCCTGCGCGCCGCCGTCCACCCGTCATGGC
>JAIVHR010000203.1 GCA_020200935.1 Sphingomonadales bacterium | reverse complement strand
GGATTACAAGCTGGCGACGGTTTGACCCTTCTCCCGGAGGGAGAAGGATACGAAGACTTGGCGGCGTAGCCGCCTAGTCGGAGTTGGATGAGTGGTTCCGCGCTCTCGATAGGTCGGAACCCCTCACCCAACCCTCTCCCATGGGGAGAGGGCTTTCAGAATCCAGCCGCTTCTCGCAGTTAAAACAGCTCCCCCTGCGGGCCGCTTGGCGGGCGGAACAGATCGCGCCGCAATGTCATCCGCGCATTGCCGAGCCCATGCCGCTTGCAGGCGATGCGGAAGCGTTTGCGAATCAACTCGTACCAGGCGCC
Source organism: Sphingomonadales bacterium (assembly GCA_020200935.1). Lineage (GTDB taxonomy): Bacteria > Pseudomonadota > Alphaproteobacteria > Sphingomonadales > Sphingomonadaceae > Parasphingopyxis. The sequence continues at coordinate 10,405 of JAIVHR010000203.1, read as the reverse complement.
CTGGCCGCGCATGCGCGAATGGAAATTCGGATCGTTGTCGCGTCCGCCGCGGATCGAGCGGATGGTGTTCATGACCTTGGCGGCGCGATCGGGATAATGTTCGGCCAGCCACGCCTCGAAGAGCGGGCGCACCTCGTGCGGCAGCCGTACCGGGATGAAGAAGGCCGAGCGCGCCCCGGCCTCGGCCGCCGCCTCGATCAGATGCTCGATCTCGTGATCGGTGATCGCCGGGACGATCGGCGAGATCGAGACGAAGGTCGGTATGCCGGCTTCGGACAGCGCCTTGATCGCCGCGAGCCGCTTCTTCGGCGCCGGCGCGCGCGGCTCGAGCGTCCTGTGCACCTTCGGATCGAGCGAGGTGACCGACAGGCAGACCGCGACCAGATCATCCCGCGCCATCGTCGCCAGCAGGTCGATATCGCGGGTCACGCGGTCGGACTTGGTGGTGATGGTCAGCGGATGGCGGGTCTCGGCGAGGATCTCGATACATTGCCGGGTGATCCGGTAGCGCGCCTCGATCGGCTGATAGGGATCGGTGTTGGTGCCCATCGCGAGCGGCGCCGCTCTATAGCCGGGCTTCGACAGCTCCCTGCGCAGCAGCGCCGGCGCGTCGGGCTTGGCGAACAGCCTGCTCTCGAAATCGAGCCCCGGCGAGAGATCGTGATAGGCGTGCGTCGGCCGGGCGAAGCAATAGATACAGCCATGCTCGCAGCCGCGATAGGCGTTGATCGATCGGTCGAAGGGCACGTCGGGCGATCGGTTGCGCGCGATGATCGATTTGGGCCGTTCGATGGTCACCGTCGTCCTGAGCCGCGGCGCTGCCCCGTCGATCGCCTCGCGATCGTCGAGCCAGTCGCCATCGGCTTCGGTTTGGGCTAAGCCGAAACGGTCGCTGACGGCATTTTCGGTGGCACCGCGGGCTGGGCGGGATGAGAACATAAGCAGAACATGACACGGACCGGGGTGGTTGGCAAGCGAAGGGATGCAGAATGAGATTGACCATCGGGCTGGGGCTGCTTGCGCTGGCATTTGCCGGCTGCGGCGAAGCCGACGATAGCGTGGAGGAGCCGCCCGAGGGCGCGATCCTCGAAGCCGACGAAGCCGAAGCCGGCGACAGGCTGGAGCCCGACGCGGCGCTCGGCCCCGATGCGATCGAGGTCGTCTCGGCCGGCGGCAATGTCCGCTTCGACCCCGCCTGCCTGATCACCGCAAGCAGCGTGGCCGGCATCTCGATCCCCGATACGCTCGGCGATTTCGTCTCGGCCTTTCCGGCCGATACGGTGCTGAGTTTCTACCCGAACTATATGGTCGATTTCGGCAAGCTCTGCCTGCGTGCCGGCGGCGAGGACGCGCTCTGCGCTGATTTCGAGAGCTACGATGTCGAGGCATATAGCCCCGACATCGCGGTCGCCGGACTGTCGGTCTATGCGCCGCAATGCAGGACCGCCGAGGGGATCGGGCCGAGCAGCTCGATCGCCGAGGCTGCGGCGGCCTGGGGCGCGCCGACCTTCGCCTTCAATTACGACAATGAGGGCCGCGAATATGTGAGCTTCGCCGACCAGCCCGACAGCCTCGCTTTTCGCGCCGAATCGAAGACGGCCGCCGCCGACACGGCCTCGAGCGGCGTCCCGAACGGTCCCCATGCCGGAAATTACGAGGGTGTCGAAGGCGACGGATCCTATTTCGAGACCGGAGAATATTATCCCGACGGCGAGATCCGGGAGGTATTCGTGTCGCCGCCCTTCGAGCCGATCGAATAGCTAGCGCTCGCTCAGCCGCGGCATCAGCTCGACGAAATTGCAAGGCCGGTGGCGGCTATCGAGCTGGCTCGAAAGAATCTTGTCCCAGCCGTCCTTCACCGCGCCGTTCGATCCGGGCAATGCGAAGATATAGGTGCCGCTGGCGACGCAGGCGCAGGCGCGCGACTGGATCGTCGATGTGCCGATCGTCTCGTAGCTCAGCCAGCGGAACAGCTCGCCGAAGCCGGGGATCGGCTTCTCGCCGACGCGTTCGAGCGCCTCGGGCGTGATGTCGCGGCCGGTCACCCCGGTGCCGCCGGTGCAGATCACGCAATCGACCTCCGGATCCTCGGCCCAGGAATGGAGCCGCGCGACGATCTCGCTCATATCGTCGGCGACGATGCGGCGGTCGGCGAGGATATGGCCAGCGTCCGTCAATCGCTGTTCGAGGATATCGCCCGAGCTGTCATTCTCACGGCTGCGCGAGTCCGAGACCGTCAGCAGCGCGATGCGGACGGGCAGGAATTCGGCGCTTTCGTCAATCGCCAAGCCGGACGCTTCCATGATCGCTCATCCGTACCGCGACCGGGCCCGCCGATCCCGGAAAGCGCGGCCACATGCCCTGGGCCAGCGCCGAGAGCGTCGGCGTGTCCTCGCCGCCCGTGCGCTGATACATCCAGTAATTCCTGAGCACGATCGGCACATATTGGCGCGTCTCGTAATAGGGGATGCTCTCGATATAGAGCAGCGGATCGCCGCCGTCGCGCAGGCTGTATTGCCAGTCGCGGATCGGCGCGGGGCCGGCATTATAGGCGGCGATCACCTGCGGCAGCAGCCCGCGCGTCGCCGGGAAATCGCGCATATCCTCAAGATAGCTCTGGCCGAATTCGATGCTGTATTCGGGCTGATGGAGCTGGCCGCTGCCGAAGGTGTAGCCGCGCTGGCGGGCGATATCGCCGGCGGTGCCCGGGCGGACCTGCATCAGGCCATGCGCATTGGCGTGGCTGACGGCGCCGGCGTTGAAACCCGATTCCTGCAGCGCATGCGCATAGACCAGCGAGCGGTCGACGCGCCAGCCGCGCACCGGCCGATAGCCGGGATTGGGATAGCGATCGCGCACCGAGGGATGATGCGCGACGGGCGCATTGCGCGTGATCCAGACCTGCGCGTCGGGCAGGCCTAGCTGCTCGGCGAAGGCGACCCAGCCATCGTGGCGCTGGGCATGGTCGAGCGCGGCGCCGTGGCGGACGAATTGTTCGGCAAGATCGCGCTCGCCGATCGCGAGCAGCGCGAGGGCGCGTTGGGCGTTGCGGTCGGGATAGACTGCGGCGGCGCCGGTCTGGTGGTCGGGCTCGATCGGTTGGGCCGCGATGCCGAGCCGCTGGCCGGCGAGCAGCCCGTAAAAGGTCTCTTCCATCCGCGAAGCGGTGCGCAGCAGCGGCTGCACATTGGCGGGGCTGCCCGCGGCGGTTTGGGCGCGGGCCGCCCAATAGAGCCCGGCGGCGCGCATCTCGGCGTCGGTTCCGCGGTTGCCGACCAGTTCGAAGGCGCGCGCGGCGGCCGCATAGTCGCGCTGGCGCCAGGCGGCGAGCCCTTCGACCCAGGCGGCATGCGCGACCCATTCGCCCTGGCCGTTCTGCGCCATGTGGGCGAGCCGCCGGGCGTTGGCGTCGTCGCCGGTGATATAATAGGACCAGGCGACCCGCTGGCGGACTTCGGCCTGGCCTTCGGCACTCAGTCCGGCGATCCCGGCATCGACCAGCGTTTCGGCGCCGCGCGGATCGTCGGCGACGATCCGCGGCTGGATGCGGTCGGCCAGCGATCGCGCGGCGCGGTCATGCGAAACGCCGCGCGGCAGCGCCCGGCGCGAGGGGCCGGGCAGGGTGCGCAATTGCTGCGGCGTGCGGATCGAAAGCGGGCTTGCGAGCCCGCGGCTTTCGGCGAGACGACGCAGCTGATCGGCGTTGGGAAGATCGGGCGCTTCGGTGATCAGCGTGACCAGCGGATCGAGTTCGACCTGCGGCGATCCGGCGGCGAGATAGAGCTCGGCGCGGGCGACAGGATGCAGCACGCTGCGCGGCGCGGCGGCGAGCAGCGACTGGGCGGTCGTCCAGTCGCGCTGGCGGACTCCCGCACAATGCACGGCTCGTCGCTTCGCCCATCAGCAGCAGCAATTTGGGCGCCGCGAGCGCGATATGGCGGCGCGCGGCCTCGGCGAGCGGTTCGATCCGGTCTTCGGCCAGCGAACCGCCGGGCATCGCCGCCGGACACAGCCCGGCGAGATAGATCGAGGCCCGGTCGCGGCCGATCGCGGCGAGCATCCGGTCGAGCAGCAATCCGACATCGCCCGAAGCCAGCCGGCCCGCCTCGGCATCCCCGGGTTCGGGCATGTCGAGCAGCACCATCAGCCCCGAGGCGGGGTCTCCTTCGGGCGCTACCCGGTCGGTTTGCGGCGCGCCGGCGAAATCATGGTCGCGCCACCAGTCCCGGAATGCCTCGAGCGTGTCGGGCATGACGGGTCCGGTCCGCGTTTCGGCGGGTGGCTGCGCCGCCCGCGGCTGCGGCTTTGCGGGTCGAGCCTCGAACCAGCTCGACGGCCGGTCGGCGACGATCGTGTCGGCGCCGGCGCGCCGCCACCAGTCGATCAGGCTCTCGATCTCGTCCTTTGTCGTCATATGCCCCGTTTCTCCGCCCAACCCCTTAGAGTCGAAGGTTGACGCGCCGGTCAATCCACGGGCAGTGACTATCTGACGGAAAGAGGGATGGCTGCGACGATGCGAGCGCGAGCCGCCCGGCGAGGGAGCGAAGTGAGCATGTCCGAACGGGAATCGATGCCCTATGACGTGGTGATCGTCGGCGCCGGGCCGGCCGGGCTTGCCGCCGCGATCCGGCTCAAGCAGCTGGCGGCCGAGAAGGACCACGAGATCTCGGTCTGGGTGCTGACCGAGGGCAAGAAATACGAATTCCCGCATATCCTGATGCCACCCTTCATGAACAACAAGGGCACCTATACGGGCAGCCTCGGCAATTTCTGCCGCTGGCTCGCCGGCAGGGCCGAGGCGCTGGGGGTCGAGATCTTTCCCGGTTTCGCCGCCGCCGAGGTCCTCTGGAACGACGACGGGTCGGTCAAGGGCGTCGCCACCGGCGACATGGGCATTAGCCGCGACGGCGAGCGGAAGCCCGATTATCAGCCCGGGATGGAGCTGCACGCCAAATACACATTGTTCGCCGAAGGCGTGCGCGGGCATCTCACCAAGCAGCTGATCCGCCAATTCGAACTTGATGCGAACAGCGAGCCGCAAGTCTATGGACTAGGGGTAAAAGAACTCTGGGACATCCCGAGCGACAAGCACCATCCGGGCTGCGTCATCCATACCCAGGGCTGGCCGCTCGACGAGGCCAATGGCGGCGGATTCCTCTATCACCAGGAAAACGGGCAGGTGGCGCTCGGCTTCGTCACCTGGCTCAACTATTCGAACCCCTGGCTCTCGCCCTTCGAGGAAATGCAGCGCTGGAAGCACCATCCGGCGATCCGCGCGGTGATCGAAGGCGGCAAGCGCGTCTCCTACGGCGCGCGGGCGATCAATGACGGCGGCTGGCAATCGGTGCCCAAGCTCGCCTTTCCGGGTGGCGCGCTGATCGGCTGCTCGGCGGGCTTCGTCAACGTGCCGCGGATCAAGGGCAGCCACACCGCGATGAAGACCGGGATGATGGGCGCCGAGGCCGCTTTCGAAGCCATCGAGGGGCAACGGTCCCACGATGAACTCACAGCCTATCAACAGGCTTATGAACAGAGCTGGGTCTCCTCCGAGCTCGGAAAAGTGCGCAACACGCTGCCGCTTGTGGAGAAGTTCGGTAATTTCGTCGGCACGATCCTGTCGGGGGCGACGATGTGGGCCGAATACCTCGGGCTGCGCATGCCCTTCACGATGGGGCACGAGCCCGATCACACGACGCTCTGGCGCGCCGACCAGGTCAAGAAGATCGATTATCCCAAGCCCGACGGCGTGATCAGCTTCGATCGCCTTTCCTCGGTGTTCCTCTCGAACACCAACCATGAGGAAGACCAGCCCTGCCATCTGACGCTCGAGGATCCCGACATCCCGATCGAGCATAATCTGCCGCTTTATGCCGAGCCCGCCCAGCGTTATTGCCCGGCCGGCGTCTATGAGGTGATCGAGGATGTCGAGGGCAATCCCAAATTCCAGATCAACGCCCAGAATTGCGTCCACTGCAAGACATGCGATATCAAGGATCCGAAGCAGAACATTAACTGGGTAACACCCCAGGGCGGAGGAGGACCCAACTATCCCAATATGTAGAACGCTGATGCTCGCAGGCGCCGCGCTGGCGGCGCTGTCGACGGCCGGTCCAGCGCAGGCCTCCGACGACCGTGTCGCGCTGATGGATTATGCCCGCGCGCGGGTCGCCGACGCGACCGGCGATATCCAGGACGCCGCCGAAGGCTACGCCGCCGTGCTCAACGAGGCGCCGTTCGACGAGCTGCTCGCCACCCGCGCTTTCCGCCGCGCGATCGCCGCCGGCGACCGCCGGCTCGCCCGGCAGGCGGCCGATGCGCTTTATGCGAACAATGTGCTGCCGCCCGACGGCCAGTTCATGTTCCTCGTCGATGCGATGACCAACCGCAACTGGGAGGCGGCGGGCGCGGCGGTCGACCGGATCGAGGAAGAAGGGCTGTTCATCTCGCTCGCGCCGATGCTGCGCGCCTGGATCGCGGTCGGCGAGGATGAGGATCCCTTCGCCGTGCTCGACGCGTCGCCCGACGTGCGCGGCAGTCCCTATGCGCTCGAACATCGCGCGCTGATGCTACTCGCCGAGGGGCATCACGCCGAGGGGATACACGCGATCCGCGCGCTCGACGGGCTTTCGGCGGCGCGGCGGACGCGCATCCTGCTCGCAGCGGCGGCGACGCTCGCTGGCCAGGGCCGGCGTGAGGCGGCGCGGGCGCTGCTCCAGGACGAGCAAGGACGCGCCTTTCGTCATGCCCGCGAGCGGCTCGCCGCGGGCCGCGATCTGCCCGGCGAGATCGTCACTCCCGCGCAGGGGGTCGCCGAGTTGCTGGCGCGGCTCGCCGCCGATATCGGCCGCCGCGATGCCCAATCGCTGGCGCTGACCTTGAGCCGCTATGCGGGCTTCGTCGCCCCCGACAACCCGATCGCCTGGCTGCTCGCCGCCAACATGCTGGTCCAGGACGGGCAATATGCAGCGGCGCTCGCCGCGCTCGACCGGGTGGCGCCCGAAAGCCCCTATTTCGCCGAGGCGCAGGACATGCGGGTCGGCGCGCTGCTCGCCCAGGGCGAGCGCGAGCGGGCGCTGGCGCTGGTCCGCGAACATACCGAGGAGCGCCGCGCCGATGTCAGCGACTGGCTGCGCTTCGGCGGGCTCTATACCGAGCTCGACCGGCATGAGGAGGCGGTCGATGCCTATCGGCGCGCGCTGCGACTCGAACGCGAAGGCGATGAGGGCGAAGCGCTGTGGACGACCTGGCTGCTCTATGGCGGCGCCTTGCTCGATGCCGGGCGCTGGGAGGAGAGCCGCGAGGCGCTCGATCAGGCGCTCGGGCTGGCGCCCGATGAACCGGTGCTGCTCAATTTTCTCGGCTATGCGCTGCTCGAACGGCGCGAACAGCTCGACCGCGCCGAGGAGCTGATCCGCCGGGCGAGCGAGATGCGGCCCGACAATCCGGCGATCACCGATTCGCTGGGCTGGGTGCTGTTCGTGCGCGGCAAGTATGACGAAGCGATCCCGACGCTCGAACGCGCGGTCGTCGCCGATCCCGACGAGCCGACGATCAACGAGCATCTCGGCGATGCCTATTGGGCGGTCGGCCGGCGCCGCGACGCCCGCTTCGCCTGGCAGGCCGCTTTGGTCACCGCCGAGGACGAGGCGGCGGAGCGCATCGCCGAGAAGCTCGATTTCGGGCTGACCCCCGAAACGGCCTCGCCTTGAGCGAAACGCCCCGGGCAGTCCGCGAAACCGCCTTTGCCAAGATCAACCTCGCGCTGCATGTCCGCGAACGGATGGCCGACGGCTATCATCGGATCGAAACCCTGTTCGCCTTCGCCGAGGATGGCGACGCGCTGGTCTGCGAGCCGGCCAACGGGCTGACGCTCGAGATTGCCGGGCCGTTCGCCGCCGGGCTCCCGTCCGGCAGCGACAATCTGGTCTTACAAGCGGCGCTGGCGCTACGCGAGTCATCCGGGACCCGGGAAGGCGCGCGACTTTCGCTCGAAAAGAGGCTTCCGGTGGCGGCCGGAATCGGCGGTGGATCGGCCGACGCCGCGGCGGCTTTGCGCGGCCTCGCCAGGCTCTGGGACGTTTCCTGCTCCCCCGATCAGCTCGCCGAAATCGGCCGCGCGCTTGGGGCGGACGTTCCGGCCTGCCTCGCCTCGCTCAGCTGTTTCGGCGGCGGCCGCGGCGATCGGCTGCGGCCGGTCGATGGCTCGGCCTTGCGCGGGCGGCCGCTGCTGCTCGTCAATCCGGGCGTACCGGTGCCGACGCCTGCCGTCTATGCGGGATGGGACGGCGAGGATCGCGGCCCGCTCGATCTTGGCGAGCCGCCGGCGATCGATACAGGCTGGCGCAACGATCTCGCCGCCCCGGCGATCGCGCTCGAGGGCGAGATCGGCGAGGCGCTCGACCGTCTGAAGCGCTTGCCCGGCGGCGATCTCGTCAACATGTCGGGCTCGGGCGCGACCTGCTTCGCCTTGTTCGCCGATAGCGCCGCCCGAGATGACGCCGCATCAATGCTCCGCGCCGAACGCCCGGATTGGTGGATCCGTGCCTCGCGGCTTCGCTAAAGTCTTTCCCGCCAAAACGGAATTTTCGTCATGCCGGACTTGCCGGCACTCGCGCAGGCGGGTGATCCGGCATCCAGAGCCGCAAGCGAACTCGCCTGCCGCCCTGGCCCCCGGATCAAGTCCGGGGTGACGCAATCTTTGTCGGAGAGGCTTTGACGCGTTAACCCTGCTTCTCAAGCCGATCCTAACCGCTGCGCCCTATCCCCATCGGCAAGCGGGTCTCGGCGTTTCGTCCACCGACGCCCGCGAATGATCTGCGCTCCCCCAACAGTGCACGTCATTAGGCGGGCGGCGGCCGAAAGGTCGTCGCCCGCTTGCGCTTTGGCGCCCGGTTCCGCACATCGGCGCGGTGACCGAACACCCCAGGATAGTCCCCGGCGACCCGGCGAGCGGCCTGCTGCTCATCGCCGATCACCTGTCGGACCATGTGCCGGCGGATATCGATCTCGGCATCGACCCGGCGCTGCTCGAAAAGCATATCGCCGTTGATATCGGCATCGCCGCGCTGGCCGAAGAGCTCCGCGCGCGTCTCGATTGCCCGGCCGTACATGCCGGCGTCTCGCGGCTCGTCGTCGATCTGCATCGCGAGCGCGCCAACCCGAAGGCCATTCCCGTGCTCACCGACGGCCATGCGATCCCCGGCAACGCCTTGCTCGACGAGGCCGGGCGCGAGGCGCGGCTGGAGCGCTTCTGGGATCCCTATCACCGGGCGATCGAGGCTGAGATCGACCGCTATCGGCCGCGCATGCTCTTCACCCCGCACAGCTTCACGCCGAAGCTCGAGACCGATCCCGGTCCGCCGCGGGTCTGGCAGGTCGGCATCCTCTATAATCGCGACGAGCGCGCGCCGCGGATCGCGATCCCGCTGCTCGAGGCGCGGGGGCTGAGCGTCGGCGACAACGAGCCCTATTCGGGGCGCGAGCTCAATGCGACGATGAACCTCCATGCCGAGCGCCGCGGGCTCCCCTATCTGGCGATCGAGATCCGCAACGACTTGATCGGCAGCCGGGAAGGGGCGAGACAATGGGCCGATATCGTCGCGCCGGTGATCGCCGCGACGCGCGATGCGCTGGAATAGGAGATCGCTATAACGAGAATACCAACTCATTTCCGTCAGGGCTGAGCTTGTCGAAGCCCGCTTCTCCGGCTGCGAAACGCCCTTCGACAGGCTCAGGGCTAACGGCTAGATTTGGTCCGGGGGAGCTGGAGAATAACAAATGACCGCGAAATCCCCTGCATTGCTGGCCATCGCCTTTTGCTCATTCGCGCTCGCAGGTTGCGGCAGCGGCGAGGATGCTGACGCCATCGATACGCTCGACGAAGCCGAGGCCGAGGCGACGAGCCGCGCGGCCGAGAGCGGCCTCGTCCCTTGCGCGCTGGCCGGGGCCGAGCAGTTCGGCGTCGATTGCACGCTCGATCGCAGCCGCACCGAGGAAGGGTTGGTGCTCACCGTCCGCCATCCCGACGGCGGTTTCCGAAGGCTGCTGGTGACCGATGACGGGCGCGGAGTGATCGCCGCCGACGGCGCCGAGCAGGCGGTGGTCAGCTTGCGCGGGGACCGCGAGATCGAGGTCGCGATCGCCGGCGATCGCTATCGGCTGCCGGCGACCGTCGGCCCGGGCGGTGCGGGCCGGTGAAGGGGAGGGCGATCCTCACCGCGCGCGAGATGGCGCAGGCCGAGCAGGCGGCGATCGATTCCGGTACGCCGGTCGAGGAGCTGATGGAGCGCGCCGGCCGGGCGATCGCCGATATCGCCTGGCGCATCGCCGGGCCGGTCCGCACGCTGATCCTGTGCGGCCCCGGCAACAATGGCGGCGACGGCTATGTCGTCGCGCGGTTGCTGGC
>JAIVHR010000033.1 GCA_020200935.1 Sphingomonadales bacterium | reverse complement strand
ATGCCTATGCCCGTGTCGGCGGCAATATCGTCTGCGGCTATGAAGTGCCCGAGGACCAGACGCGCAATTACGGCATCGTCGATCCGGGTGAGGAAAAGGAGGGCGCGCTGGTCGAGGTCAAGGGACTGGTCGAAAAGCCCCAACCCGGCACCGCGCCGTCCAATCTGATGATCCCGGGCCGCTATATCCTCCAGCCCGAAGTGATGGACGTGCTCGAAGAGCAGGAGCGCGGCGCGGGCAATGAGATCCAGCTGACCGATGCGATGGCGCGGATGATCGGCACCCAGCCCTTCCACGCCTTCCGCTTCGGCGGCAAGCGCTTCGATTGCGGCAGCAAGGCGGGCTTCATCAACGCCAACATCGCCCTCGCGCTCGATCGCGAAGACCTCGCCCCGCGCGTCCGGGCCTTTATCGCCGAGCTTTGAGGAAAGGGTAGAAATAAATCCTCCCCGTTTGCGCAGCAAATGGGGAGGGGGACCGCCTTCGGCGGTCCCCCTCCCCACGCCTTCGGCGCAGGGAGGATTTTTTCCCTATTCCTCCAGCTCGACGTCCCAATAGAGCCAGTCGCGCCAGCTTTGGTGAAGATAGTTGGGCGGGAAGCGCTTGCCGTGTTCCTGCAGCTGCCAGCTGGTCGGCCGGTGCGGCGCGACCGAAAGCTGCATCCGCGCGACCTTCGGCGTCCGCCCGCCCTTCTTGAGGTTGCAGGGCGCGCAGGCGGTGGCGACATTCTGCCAGGTCGTCTTGCCGCCCATCCGCCGCGGGATGACATGGTCGAAGGTCAGATCCTCGGGGCTGCCGCAATATTGGCAGCTGAAGCGATCGCGCAGGAACAGGTTGAATCGCGTGAAGGCAGGGTGCTCGGCGGGCTTCACATATTGCTTGAGCGCGATCACGCTCGGGATTTTCATCGTCAGGCTGGCCGAATGGACCTCGCGCTCATATTCCTCGACGACATGGATGCGTTCGAGAAACATCGCCTTGATCGCCGTCTGCCAGGGCCACAGGCTCAGCGGGTAATAGGACAATGGCGTGAAATCGGCGTTGAGCACGAGCGCCGGGCAGCTGTCGGGATGGCGGATGATATCCGGGTGATACACGTGGCACGGGCCTCCAGCTTCGCGGGTTCCCGCAAAGCCGCTCCCCCCGGCCTGTCGCACTCAGGACAGAGGAGACCGACAGCCGGGTCTCCTTCCTGTCGCCACGCCCTTAGCCAATCGGGCATGACGCGATGATGACAACCAGACCCTCAAGTCGCGGTCAAGTGCCGATCCGCGGAAAATCGGGATGAGCGGCGCGACGGTCACACGCTTCGCGCCGAGCCCGACCGGGCGGCTGCATCTCGGCCACGGCTTTTCGGCGATCCGCGCACAGGATTTCGCGCGCGGGGCCGGCGGGCGCTTCCTGCTGCGTTTCGAGGATATCGACGCGGGGCGGGTGCGCGAGGAATATTACGCCGGCATCGAGGAGGATCTCGCCTGGCTCGGGCTCGATTGGGACGGCGAGCCGATGCGGCAGTCGGAGCGCTTCGACGCCTATCGGGCGGCGCTCGAGACCCTCAAGACGCGCGGCCTCGTCTATCCGTGCTTCTGCACCCGCAAGGAAATCGCCGCCGAGATCGCGGCGAGCGCTTCCGCGCCGCATGGAGTAGACGGCCCCTTCTATCCCGGGACATGCCGTGGCATCGACAGGCGCGACGCCGAACGGCGGTTGGCCGAGGAGGAATTCGCCTGGCGGCTCGACATGGAGAAGGCCGCGGCGCTTGCCGGACCGCTCTTCTGGGAAGACAGCGCGCTCGGCCGGATCGCGGCGCGGCCGGAGCTTCACGGCGACGTCGTGCTGACGCGCAAGGACGCACCGGCCTCCTACAATCTCGCGGTGACCGTCGACGATGCCTTCCAGGGCATCACCGATATCGTCCGCGGCAACGATCTTATCGCCTCGACCGACGTCCACCGGCTGCTCCAGCATCTGCTCGGCCTGCCGGTGCCGCGCTATCACCATCACGTGCTGATCACCGACGAAGAGGGCAAACGATTGTCCAAGCGCGACGACGCGCGCTCGCTGGCGACTTTGCGCGCGGCGGGCTGGGACGGCGCCGAGGTGGCGGCGGCGCTGCGCGCGGATGTGCCGAACATCTCTCCGTTCACGTAAGCCCTCTCCCATTGGGAGAGGGTTGGGTGAGGGGTTCCGGCCTATCGAAGGCGCGGAACCCCTCATCCAACTCCGCCTAATTTCGCCCTTCGACAAGCTCGGGCTCAATAAGGCTCCGTATCCTTCTCCCCGTGGGAGAAGAGCCGCGTTCCCGCCGTTGGATTTCAGCGCGCCACGGCCTACATAGGCGGCATGCAAACGATTCTCGTCATCCTGCTTGTCGCCGCGATGGGCGCCACCGTCTTTTTCCTCGTCCGCGGCATCGTCCAGTTTCTGAGGACGACCGAGGCGGATCTGAAGGGCGAGGGCCCCAACCAGTCGGCCCGGCTGCAGAATAGAGCGATGCAGGGCCGCATCGCGATGCAGGCGATCGCCGTGGTGATCGTCGTGCTGCTGCTGCTCCTGATGGGGCGCTAAGTTTTTGTCAGACTCGACCTTACGGTCGAGCGCGGCACCAGCCCGCGCCCCCTCCCGGCCTCCCATGAGAATACCCTGTTGGGAGGCCGGGAGGGGGCGCGGGCTGGTGCCGCGCCTTAGCGCTAGCTAAGGTCTGACAAAGATGGTCAAGCTCAACAAGATCTATACCCGCACCGGCGATGGCGGCGAGACCGGGCTCGTCGACGGTTCGCGGGTCGCCAAGTCCGATCCGCGGATGGCGGCGATCGGCGATGTCGACGAGGCCAATTGCGCGATCGGGGCAGCGCTGCTTCATCTCGACGACGAGGGGCACCGCGCGATGCTCGCGCGCATCCAGAATGAACTCTTCGATCTCGGCGCCGATCTCGCCTCGCCGGGCGAGGATTTCGAGCCGTCCGACAGCGAATTGCGGATGACCGCCGCCCAGATCGAGCGGCTCGAGGCCGAGATCGACCAACTCAACGCCGCGCTCGATCCGCTGACCAGCTTCATCCTCCCCGGCGGCGATCCGGCGGCCGCGCAGCTCCATCTCGCCCGCGCAATCGTGCGCCGGGCCGAGCGCGCGGCGGTCGCGGCGGGCCACGAGGTCGCGCTCAATCCGCGGGCGCTCGCCTATCTCAACCGGCTCTCCGACCATCTCTTCGTCCTCGCCCGCGCGGTCAACGCCGGAGCCGACGGCGACATACTCTGGCGGCCCGGCGCGACGCGTTAGCGGAGCGATCGCTTTCCTGCGGCACTCGTTCCTGCTATGTTCCCTGCCGCCGACGGCGACAGGAGATCGGGGCGGAATATTGCGCTGCAATTGAACAAATTCCGGGCGGCGCGCTTTCTCCCCCTGGGGTGCGTGACTCTTGTGACCTTTCAGGGAAGGGTGCCGCCCGCCCGCCCGCCGCGACGATCGAGGAGCAGATCATGGCAAGCCGTATGGGAGCCCGCCTGAAATCCGATGCGCCGGGTCAGCGCTTCGGCGCCGTGCGCGCGCTGACCGAGGCGCTCGCCGCGCCGCTCTCGGATGCCGACGCGACGGTCCAGTCGATGGAGGACGCCTCGCCGGCCAAGTGGCATCTGGCGCATACGACCTGGTTCTTCGAGAGTTTCGTGCTGCGCGACCATGTCGAGGGTTACGCACTTTTCGACGAGGCCTGGCCGTTCCTCTTCAACAGCTATTACGAGGCCGAGGGCGAACGCCATGCGCGGCCGCAGCGCGGAATGATCACGCGTCCCTCGCTCGACGAAATCCTCGCCTATCGCCGTCATGTCAACGAAGCGCTGGGCGCCGCGCTGCCCGGTCTCGGGGATCGGCCGCGCGAGCTCGTCGAACTCGGCCTCAACCACGAGCAGCAGCATCAGGAATTGCTGCTGATGGATATCCAGCATCTCTTCGCGCAGAATCCGCTCGAGCCGGCCTTGTTCGATCCCGCCCCCGCCGAACCGGCCGAGGCGCCCGGGCCGGTCGAATGGATCGAGGGCCGCACCGGAGAGGTCGAGATCGGCTGCGGCGCCGCCGATAGGCGAGAAGGCTTCGCCTTCGATTGCGAAGGGCCGCGCCACAAGGTCTATCTCAACCCGCATGCGCTCGCCGACCGGCCGGTCACCAACGGCGAATGGATCGAGTTCATCGAGGCCGGTGGATATCGGCGGCACGAACATTGGCTGATGGAAGGCTGGGCCTGGGTCGAGGATAACCGCGTCGAGGCGCCGCTCTATTGGCGCAAGGAGAAGAACGGCCGCTGGTATCGCTTCGGCCTCGCCGGTAGGCAGCCGATCGATCTCTCGGCGCCCGTCTCTCATGTCAGCTATTACGAGGCCGACGCCTATGCGAGCTGGACCGGCTTCCGCCTGCCGAGCGAGGCCGAATGGGAGGATGCCGCGCGCGAGGCCGATCCGGCCGCCGGCAACCAGCTCGACGGCGCGGGCGAGCCGCGCCCGCGGCCGGCCCGGCCCGGCGATGGTGTCAAGCAACTGTTCGGCGACGTCTGGGAATGGACGCAGAGCGCCTATCAGCCGCATCCGGGCTTCCGCGCGGCGCCCGGCGCGGTCGGCGAATATAACGGCAAGTTCATGGTCGGCCAGTATGTGCTCAAGGGCGCGAGCTGCGCGACGCCGCGCGGCCATTCGCGGGCCAGCTACCGCAACTTCTTCTATCCGCATATGCGCTGGCAATTCGCCGGCCTGCGCCTGGCGCGGGATCTTTGAAATGGGACGAAACGTTACTCCCCTCCCCTTGATGGAGCGTCGGGTCGGCCATGCCCCCGGCATGGCCTTAACAGCGCGGGGCGCTGTTAACCCGACGCTGGGCCGGGGGTGGGGTGACCTCTCGGCATTATCAAGCACCGGCTGGCGAAGTGCCGGACCGAGAGGTCACCCCCACCCAAACCCTCCCCCATCAAGGGGGAGGGCTTCGAAAGAACAATGGGGCAACCGATGAGCGACCCGGCAAGCGACAGACCCGATCCCGCATTTCGCGCGGCGGTGCTCGACGGGCTGAAGACGCGCCCGCGCGCGATCGGCGCGCGTTGGCTTTACGATCTCAAGGGATCGGAGCTGTTCGAGGCGATCACCGACCTTCCCGAATATTATCCGACGCGCACCGAGCGGGCGCTGCTCGAGTGTTTTGCGGGCGAGGTCGGAGAAGCGATCGGAGCAGGGCGCGCGGTGATCGAATTCGGCTCGGGCAGCTCGGCCAAGACGCCGCTGCTGCTCGGCGCGATCCGCCCCGCAGCCTATGTGCCGATCGACATTTCGGGCGAATTCCTGCGCGAAGCGGCCGACGGGTTGGCCGCCGAATTCCCCGACCTGCCGGTCCATCCGGTCGAGGCGGATTTCACCCGCAAGGTCGATCTGCCCGCCGAGGTCGAACCGCTGCCCAAGCTCGGCTTCTTCCCGGGCTCGACGATCGGGATCAAGGATCCCACGGTGCTCGTCCCGGCCTATGACGATGCGCAGGGGGTCACCGCGGCCTTCAACCTCAATCTGATCGCGCGGATCAACCGCGAGCTCGGCGGCACCATGCCCGCCGATGCTTTCCGCCACCGCGCGATCTGGAACGACAATCTGGCACGCATCGAGATGCATATCGAGGCCGTGCGCGATGTCGATTTCGAGGTCGCGGGAGTGCGTTTCCACATGGCTGCCGCCGAGACGATCCATACCGAGAACAGCCACAAATACGGCCCCCGCGACGCGCGCATCCTGCTGCGCGCCGGCGGCTGGACGATGATCCGCGAATGGACCGACGAGAAGGACCAGTTCGCGCTGATCCTCGCCGAGGCGCAGCCCGAACGGACGGCGCCGTGAGGTAGCAGAAGGAATGGCCGATGCAGGAGTCCGTTAGGGCTGAGCCTGTCGAAGCCCGTCTCTCCACGCGCGAAACGCCCTTCGACAAGCTCAGGGCTAACGGTTTTTGTGGTTACTTCCATTTCCGACCACAGCCTCCGCCCGCCAGACGGTGATCCAATGCGGACTGCCTCGGCATTCGTTCATCTCGCGCCGCTCGATCAGCCGGAACATCGCGCCGTCCCAGGCGAAACGCTCGGCGGTGCCGCAATCGCCGATGCCGCGGCCCTTGGCATAAGTGCCGAGCTCGCCGTCGGCCCAGTAGCTGTTGACCAGCAGCGGTATCTCGCCCGCATCGCCCCAGGAGAACACCCGGTCGAAGCGCGCCGGGGTCAGTTCGCCGCCCCGCCGGACGAAGGCGATATCGCTGAAATTGTAAGCGCCGCGGCTGCAGGAGATCAGGATCAGATCGCCGCCGCCGGCGAGCGGATGGGCGACGTTGCGCAACAGCTCTTCGTCGATGCCGTCGCAATCATGGGCGAGGTGGAGCGCCATCGCTTCGGCGGCGGGAAGCGGCGCGGCTTGCGCCTCGCCGGCCGGCGGCGGCACCCGGTAGGTCGGGATCGCGGGCGGCGCGGGGATCG
>JAIVHR010000148.1 GCA_020200935.1 Sphingomonadales bacterium | reverse complement strand
ATCCTGACCTTGTCGACGATCGGCGCCCAGGCCCATTTGAGATTATAGGCGAGGAAGGTCAGCGCGAAAGCGGTGACCGCCGATTTCTCGATATCGTCCTGGGCGAGCCGGGTGGTCAGCGTCGCGCCGATCATCGCGAAGGGAAAGCCCGAAGATATGCCGAGAAACAGCGCCGCGATCGGCGCCGGCTGCGCATAGGGCCGCACGCCCTTCGGCAGCACGTCGCGCCAGGTTCCGGTCGCCGTGGATTGCATGCCTTCGGCCATAGATGCGTCCCTCCCAATCCGGCGCGATGTTTAGCCGAATATCGGGAGATGGACAGCCCGTTGTAAACAGCCGGGACGGTGCTCCGCGCTTTCCGATATGTCGGAACCCCTCACCCAACCCTCTCCCTATGGGAGAGGGCTATGCGCAAGCCGTTCGGGCGCCGCCAAACCTTCTCCCATGGGGAGAAGGATACGGAGCCTTAATGAGTCCCGAGCTTGTCGAGGGGCGAATTTAGGCGGAGTTGGATGAGGGGTTCCGCACTCTCGGTATCTCGGAACAACCACCCCTTGAGAGGGAGAACAGAAAAACGCCCGCTCCCTTTCGGAAGCGGGCGCCTCGCAAGTCGGTTGTCGCTCAATCAGTCATACTGGGCTTCGAGCGCGTCGGTCAGGCGTTCGCCTTCGGCGATCTCGCCATGGGCGCGCTGGAGAAGCTGCTGCGTCCGCGGTTCGAATTCCTTGTTTTCGAGCGCCTCGCGGAATTTCTTCTCGATATAGTCCTCGCCTTCCTCGACCCGTTCGGCGGCCGAAGCGTCGGCGTCCCCGAACATTGTCGAGATCTTGGTCCAGACATGGTGGACGCTGCCCGAGAAACTCTGGGACTCGCGCGCTTCGCCGCCGAGCCGGACGATTTCATTGTTGAGCTCGTCGACGAGCTTGCGGCGCTGCATCGCCTGTTTGCCCAGCGTTTCCTTGAGCGTCGGTGATTCGGCGCTCTCGGCGGCTTTCTCATAGCCGATCGCGCTGTCGATCGTCGTATCGGTGAGCGTCTGCAGTGTGGTGAGTCCGTTGGTCATTGAAATGGCTCCTTTCGCCGGTTGCGGTAATCTCGTCTAACCAACGGAAAGCCCGGCGCTTTTATCCATCGACGGGCGGCGAATACGGCGAAGCGTTCCCGAGCCGCGCCGGAGCCGCTAAAGCACCCGGCATGGCATCGGAAAAAGCCCCCCAGCGGATCGCCAAGCTGCTCGCCCGCGCCGGCGTCGCCTCGCGGCGCGAGGTCGAGCGGATGATCGAGGCCGGACGAATCGCGATCGACGGCAAGGCGCTCGACACCCCGGCGACCCTCGTCCCGACCTTGCGCGGCGTCACCGTCGACGGCCAGCCGGTAAAGC
>JAIVHR010000147.1 GCA_020200935.1 Sphingomonadales bacterium | reverse complement strand
GTCAATGCAGGCGCGCGCTCGACCAGATGTGCAGCCGGGCGGTCAGCCGCAAGACGCGCGACGGGACGCTTGCCGACAAGCAGCTCGTCCAGGCCGACATCGCCGACAGCTATATCCAGCTCCAGCAATTCCGGCTGCAGGTGCTGCATGCCGCCTGGCTGATCGACAGGCACAAGGATTACAAGAAGGTCCGGAAGGACATCGCCGCGGTCAAGGTCGCGATGCCGAAGGTCTATCACGACATCGTTTCGCGGGCGATGCATCTGCATGGCTCGCTCGGCGTGTCGAACGAGATGGGCTTCACCCGCCAGCTGATCGGCTCCTATGTGATGGGCATCGCCGACGGCCCGACCGAGGTTCACAAGATGACCGTCGCCAAGCAGATATTGCGCGATTACAGCGCCTCGAACGAGCTGTTTCCCGATTATACGATCCCCAACCGCCGCGAAGCCGCCCGCCGGCATCTCGGCCTCGATCCGGTCGAGATCGCGCAGGATGCCGACGCCGAAGAATTCGCCCGCACCGGCAAGCTGGCGGGGGCGAAATGACGGTAATCGATTTTGGGCCGGTTGGGCTAACGGGTTTGTGCGGCGATGGCGCCCGCGGCCCTGGGCTCCTGCGTTCGCAGGAGCACTCGGTATGAGCACCGTCGCCGCACCCGCACCGCCTGCCGGCACCGGCCGCGTCATCCCGCCGCCGCTCAAGCTCGGCACCAAGGTTTCCTACGGCGCCGGCGCGATGGCGAACGGTATCAAGAGCGCCGCCTTCAGCGCCTATCTGATGCTCTATTTCAACCAGGTGCTGGGCGTGCCGGCATCGATCGTCGGCACTGCGCTCGCCTGCACGCTGCTCGTCGATGCGATCGTCGATCCGTTCCTCGGCCGCTGGGCCGACATGACGCGCTCGCGCTGGGGCCGGCGCCATCCCTTCATGTATGCGGCCGCGATCCCGACCTCGATCTTCTTCTACCTCGCCTGGTTCCCGCCCGGCGGGCTCACCGATATCCAGATGGGCTTCTGGATCTTCGCGATGGCGGCGACGACGCGCGCCTGCATCAGCGCCTTCGAGATCAACGCCTCGGCGATGGCGCCCGAGCTGACGCCCGTATATACCGAGCGCACCAAGCTGTTCTCGCTCAGATACTGGTTCGGCTATGCCGGGGTCTACGGCTTCACGGCCTTCTCGCTGTTCTTCATCTTCATCGAGAATGAGCAATATCCGCGCGGCCAGCTCAACCCCGAAAGCTACGTCAATTTCGCGCTGCTCGGCGCGGTGCTGATCTTCTTCGCGATCCTGATCTGCAGCGCCGGCACGCACAACCGCATTCCCTGGCTGCGCCAGAGCGAGGCGCCCGAGGGCCGCATGCCGATCAGGCAGCATCTCGCCGA
>JAIVHR010000032.1 GCA_020200935.1 Sphingomonadales bacterium | reverse complement strand
ATCCTCGTCTTCCTGGGATTGCTCTTCGCGACGCTCGGCGCCGGACGCTACGCCATCGACCCGATCCTGGCGCGCGAGACCTGACCGGTCAGCCCTCCGCCCGCCGTGCGATCTCGGCCAGGATCGGCTGCCAGAGACGTGCTCCGAAGGCGACGGTCAGATGGGCATGATCGCGTCTTGGCGAATCCTCATTCCTGCCCGGATCGAGCCTCGGGCCGCCGGCGAATTCCGCGCGGGTAAGGCCGCTTGCGACCAATGTATCCGGGGGCTGGAGTATCGGCGTCATGCCGCGCGCGGCGATCGCCTCGGCCACCCGCCCGTAAAGGAGGTCGATCGTCGGCCGCAAGCCGGCATCGGGTGAATCGACCGGCGCCCAGATTTCACCGGTGAATCCCTCGTCTCCGCCGACGCCCTCGGCGGGACGATTGCCCGGAATCACGATGGTGCATTCGGCCGGGAAACCGGACAGCAGCTCGAGCTCCTGTCCGATCACGTCGTCATGCAGGGCGTGAAAGGCCCGGCGCGACATCAGCCTGCCGCCGGTATGGATCGTCTTCAGGCCATCGACCCGGTAGTCCGCCATCGTTCGCAGCATCGCGCCGATACGGAAATGCAGGCCGACGACGATGATCGCATCATAATCGGCCAGCCGGACCGACAGCCTGCCATTCAGCCTTTCGAGCCAATCCCGGCTCGCTGCGGGCGCGCCAGCGGCCTCCGGCAAGCCGAAATTTCCTTCGCCGTCGGTTTCGAGGCCGATGAATATCTTCTGCGGCGCGACGAAGAAATCGAGTTCGATCTCCGGATGGTCGTCGGCGATTGCCGGCCAGGCGTTGCGCAGCGCGCCGGCGAGCGAATTGCCGGTGACGAGGAGCTTCATTGCGCGAAGGCCTCGAGCAGCTCCTCCTCGCATAGCGCGTCGTCGACCGTGCGATGCTCGGCCGCGTCGGCATCGTCGGCGATAATGCCGTGCGCATCGGTGAACATCTTCATCGCCGCGAGCACGCCTTCGCGCGATATCGTGCGCAGATTATCCTGGTAAAATCGGCCGCGCGCCTTCTGGGAGGTCATCGCTTCGTAGGACGGCAGATAATCGACATCGTCATAGCTCGCGTACAACTGGCCGCACACCGCGCGCAGCGTCGATTTTGTATAGCTGTTCGCGACCTCCACATGGTTGCCCGATGCGGTCGCGGTGATCGGCACCGGCGAAACCGTGATCAGGAAGCGCATCGCCGGATTGAGACCCTTCAATATCTCGCGCGCGCGCTCGAAATCCGCGAGGATCTCGCCGAATTGATAATTCCTGAAAGCGTGCCGACCGGGATCGAATGCCGGGTGCGGTCGGATAGACGGTGCCGTCGCGCTTGTGGATCCAGGCCTCGGTCATGCCGAAGGTGAAGACGACGAGGTCGGCCCGCGAAAAGGCTTCGAGCACCAGCGGGAGATGCGCCGCGCGATGCTCGAGCACGCGTTCCTCGCTGTCGAGGCCGTCGGGCTCGACCGCCGGGCGCTGGGCGTCGAAAAAACGGTCGCCGCGCTTCCAGACCGGGTCGGCCGGACGAAACAATCCGCTCGCTTCCTCGAGCAATTGCGCCAGCTGACGCGTCGTATAGATATTGCCGTAGCGCGCGCTGTACATGCGATAGCCGTAACGCAGCGCGACGGCGTCGCCGAAGCGCGCGGCCAGCGGCTCGCTGTCGATCACCTTGACTCCCAATACACGCAGCGCCCGGCCGACATGCTGGGCGAAGCAGCTTCCGGCGGTGGCGACCGAAGCCGTCTTGTCGACGGCGAATTTGGGCCGATAGAGATCGCCGATCGCGTCGGGCCGGTCGGCGACCGCCGTGCGCCAGAAGGCGGAGTTCGGCGCCCCTTCATAGGGTGATGTCATCATTCCCCCTGTCGACCGTTCGGCGTCCAGATTGCCGATTCGAGCCGCCTTGTCCATCGGCACAGGCGGCAATCCTGCGCCACCGACGGCGCCGGAGCCGCGTCTATCGCGCCGCCGCCTGGAGCGCGGCGTCGAGCGAGCGCGCGTCATAGGGCTTGGCGATGATCCCGGCCTCGCGATGCCGCTCGGGGACCCGCGCCTTGCCGTAGCCGGTCGTGAAGATGAAGGGGATGCCGGCCTGGGCGAGCGCATCGGCGACGGGGCCGCTATCCTCGCCGCGCAGATTGATGTCGATCATCGCGATATCGAATCCGCCCTTGGCGACGGCCGCCAGCGCCGACCGGCAGGAGGTGGCGACGCCGACGGGCCGCCAGCCGACATTTTCCAGCATGTCCTCGGCGGTCATCGCGATCAGCGACTCGTCCTCGACAATCAGCACCCGGCGGCCGACAGGCGGATCGCTCATGATTTGGTCTCCGGGGCAATCGCGTCGAGCGGCGCTTCGATGTGGCAGCGCAGGCCGGCGGGGTCGAAATCCATCACCACCTCGCCGGCGAGATCGCTCGCCAGCGCGCGCTCGATCATCCCCAATCCGAAGCCGCGGCTGTCGGGTTGGGAAACTTCGGGGCCGCCCTGTTCGCGCCAGCCGAGGCGCAGCATCCCGTCCTCGACCTGCCAGGCGATGCTGATCCGCCCCTCGGCGCCGGAGAGCGCACCATATTTGGCCGCATTGGTGCATAATTCATGCAGCGCCATCGCCAGCGACACCGCGGCGCGCGGCGCGATTCGCAGCGCCGGGCCGGTCGCCTCGATCTGTCCGTCGTCGCCGATATGGTTGTCGGTCGCCGCCGCGATCAGTTCGCCGAGCGTCGCCCCCTCCCAGTGCTCGCGGGTCAGCAGGTCATGCGCGGCGGCAAGCGCGCCGAGTCGGGTCTGGAATATTTCGCGCGCCGCGTCGGGATCGACCCCCGGCTTGAAGCTCTGCATGGCGAGGCTCTGGACGAGCGCCAGCGTGTTTTTCACCCGGTGGTTGAGTTCGTTGATCAGCAGCTTCTGGCGCTGGTCGAAGGCGTGGCGCTCGGTCATGTCGCGGGCGATCGCGTGGATGCCGATTACCTGGCCTTCGAGATCGTAGGCGAGGGTCGAATTGATCTCCCAGCGCATGCGCTCGCCGCCGGCGCTGATCACGGTGATCTCGTAGCGCGTGGTGCCGCCGTCGTCGATCTTCTGGCGCAGCATGCCCGCGGCATAATCGAGATCGGCGGGGTCGAGGAATTCGACGACCGCCCGCCCGACGATCTCCTCGTGCGGCAGGCAGAGCGCCGCCCCGGCGGCCGGGTTGCAGGCGGTGACGATCTGTTCGAGGTCGGTCGAAAAGACGATGTCCTGCGCCGTTTCGACGATCAGCCGGTGGTGGCGCTCGCTCTCGCGCAGCCGTGCCTCGGTGCGGATGCGGGCGGCGGCCTGCCAGATCCGCTCGCCGACGGTCTGCAACAGGGCGACCTGATTGTCGGTCCAGCGGTGCGGCTCCGCACTGTGGGCGAACATTGCCGCGCTGTATCTGCCGTCGCGGATCAGCGGCACGACGAGGCCCGAACGCAGCCCCATCGCGCGATAGCGGTCGCGCAATCCCGGCTCGCCGGTTATCCGTTCGTCCTCCGCGCAATCGAAGACGCTGATCACCTCGCCTTCGCGCAGCGACCGGTGCAGCGCTTCGCCGAAGATCGCCACCGGGTGGCTGCCGGTAACGTCGGCCAACGTGCCGTCGGTCCAGCAGGCCTCGACGGTGATCGTCTCGACCGCGTCGTCGATCACGCCATAGCCGACCCGTTCGGCCGGCAGCTGCGGCGCCAGCCGTTCGACCGCCTGTTGCATCGCCTTGCCGGCATGGTCGGCGACCCGGAGCATGCTGTCGAGATCGAGCAGCAATTGCTCGCGGCGGCGCTGGAAGACGCGGTTGGTGACTTCCTGGCCCTGGTTGAGGATGCCGACCACGAGCCCGTCCTCGCCGACGATCGGGGTCAGGCTATAGTCCCAATAGGTTTCCTCGGGGGCACCGTAACGCTGCATCGGCAGCATCTGCTCGTTGACCGCCAGCCCCTCGCGCGTTTCCCGCACGTGCGCAAGCTGCGGTCCGAGGACCTCCCAGATATCGGGCCAGATTTCGCGCGCCGGAGCGCCGAGCGCGCCGGGGTGCCGGGGGCCGGGGATCGGCGCCCAGGCGTCGTTATAAAGGAGCCGCAGCTCCTCGCCCCAATAGATCGCCGTCGGGATCGAGGAGCGCAGGCAGGTGCTGAGCGTCGAGCGCAGCGATTGCGGCCAGTCGGCGGGCGGGCCGAAGGGCGTGTCCGACCAGTCGCGCGCCCGGATGCGTTCGCCCATCCGGCCGCCTTCGGCCATGAATTTCAAGTATTTTCCCATGCCTCTCGTTCACCAACCCATCCCCCGGACGGCGCTTGTGAACGATTGGGCCGAAGACGGCAAACCCGAATCGGCGACGCGGATCGACCGTCGTCGCGGCGGCTATTCGCAGCCTATGCCGTCATTGTCGCGGTCAAGATGCGAGCCGTAGCCCCGATCGCCGCGATAGACCGGCGCGGCGCCGGCATTGCGGGCGGCGGTGCAGTTGACGAAGGCGCCGTTGGAGAGGCGTCCGCCGCGCGCCGGGCCGCCGCTCGAGGACGAGGATTGGGCGCGGTGGCAATGGCGGACGCCGGTTCGACGGTTATAGTGGCAGCCGTCGGCGGCGAGGCCGCCCGGATGGAGCATCATCGCGGCGACGATGATCGTGATCGACATGGCCTGTTCCCCCGCTTTCCGAATCCCGAAAACGGGATTCAGAGTACGGGATAGCCGGGCGGCGAGCGAATCGGACCGATATCGCCTCCATTTCGAATGGAAATGCCCGCCCGGATTTCTCCGGACGGGCACCCGTTTCCTCCCCAGGAAAACTTGTTTCCGGTCCCTTGGGGCAGGGACCCCCGTCGCTTTCATGCGCCTTTGCGGCGCGCAATAAAAAGGACGGGGGCCCCTGCCCCCGCCAGTCAACTCATTCGGCGGCCTCGACGAACTGGTCCGCTTCGGTGGATTCGGCGAGCGCGGTGGTCGAGCTCGCGCCGCCGGCGACCGCATTGGCGACGAGATCGAAATAGCCTGTGCCGACCTCGCGCTGGTGGCGGGTCGCGGTGTAGCCGTCCCGCTCGCTGGCGAATTCGGCCTGCTGGAGCTCGCTATAGGCCGCCATGCCGCGATCCCGGTAGCCGCGCGCGAGCTCGAACATGCCGTGATTGAGCTGGTGGAAGCCGGCCAGCGTGACGAACTGGAACTTGTATCCCATCGCGCCGATCTCGCGCTGGAAGCGGGCGATATCGTCGCTGTCGAGATTGGCCTCCCAGTTGAAGCTCGGGCTACAGTTATAGGCCAGCAGCTTGTCCGGATATTCTTTCCTGATCGCCTCGGCGAAGCGCCGCGCATCGTCCATGTTGGGCCGCGAGGTTTCCCACCAGAGGAGATCGGCATGCGGCGCGAAGGCGAGGCCGCGCTTGATGCAATGATCGACGCCGGTGCCCTCCTCGAGGCGGTAGAAGCCCTCGGGTGTCCGCTCGCCGGTCAGATATTCGTGATCGCGCTCGTCGACATCCGAGGTGATGAGCCTCGCGCTCTCGGCGTCGGTGCGGGCGATGACCAAGGTCGGCACGCCGCAAACGTCGGCGGCGAGGCGCGCGGCGTTGAGATTGCGGATATGCGCCTGGGTCGGGATCAGCACCTTGCCGCCGAGATGGCCGCATTTCTTCTCGCTCGCCAGCTGGTCCTCATAATGGACGCCCGCGGCGCCGGCCGCGATATAGGCCTTCATGATTTCGAAGCAGTTCAGCGGCCCGCCGAAGCCCGCCTCGGCATCGGCGACGATCGGCGCGAACCAGTCGCGGCTCGCGCCACCCTCGCTATGCTCGATCTGGTCGGCGCGCTGGAGCGCATTGTTGATCTTGCGCGCCAGCTCGGGGCCGGCATTGGCCGGATAGAGCGATTGATCGGGATACATCGCGCCGGCGGTGTTGGCATCGGCGGCGACCTGCCAGCCCGACAAATAGATCGCCTTCAGGCCCGCACGGACCTGCTGCATCGCCTGGTTGCCGCTCATCGCGCCGAGCGCGTTGACGTAATCCTCGTTGTTGAGCAGCTCCCAGAGCCGCGTCGCGCCGCGCCGGGCGAGGGTATATTCGATCCCCACCGATCCGCGGAGCCTGGCGACGTCCTCGGGCGAATAGGGCCGCTCGATGCCGTCGAAACGGCCGGTCGGAGCGGGGACGAGATCGGTGAAGCTGGTCATGTCGGTCAATCCTTTACAGGCGCGGGGGGCGTGCAGCGGAGTGACTTTATGGGCCATCGCCCCGCCTTTACGCCTTATTCCTACGCGCTGGCCAGCTTGCGAGGTACGGAATAGCGCCGGGAAAGGGGTCAGGCTGTGCGCAGAATGGAGGTTAGGCTTGTAATGTTGTAAAGATCTTGACAAGCCTCGTCATCCCGGCGAAAGCCGCGATCTCAGGCCGCTTCGCACAACGGTTCCGCCGGTTTGCAGGCGATCCCGGCGGGCGCCGGGATGACGGGAGGATACATGGCCGACGCCAAACTCTTCGCCGGACATCGCATCAAGCGCCTGAGGAGCCATGATTCGATGGCGCCGGTGCGCCGCGAGATCGAGCGCTGGAAGAACCATTATGCCGATCTCGACGGCCAGGCCGAGGAGCTCGCCGACGAGCTCCGGCTCGGCGCCGGCGATCTTTACGGCGCGATCGCCGAGCGGCTGCGCGCGCGCCACCAGCTGACGATCCGCATCCTGCCCCCCGACGTGATGCCCGATCGGCTGCGGCGGCTCGATCTCCATGCCCGCCAGCTCCAGCTCTCCGAGATGCTCGATCAGGCGAGCCGCACCTTCCAGGTCGGCTTCCAACTCGCCCAGATCGAGGCCAAACCCGAGATCGAGGCGCTCATCGCCGGCGCCGGCTTCGTCGATCGGCTGTCGGAGCGTTTCTACCACCGCCATCTGGCGAGCTATTTCGCCGCCGCTTTGATGATGCCCTATAGCCGCTTCCTCAAGGCCTGCGAGACGAGCGGCTACGATCTCGAATTGCTGCAGCGGCGCTTCGGCGCGGGGTTCGAGCAGGTGGCGCACCGGCTGACGACCCTGCAGCGGGTCGGCGAGCGCGGGCTGCCCTTCTTCATGATCCGCATCGACCGCGCCGGGCGCAGCTCGAAACGCTATGCCGGGGCGAGCAGCGCGGCGCTCGTCGAGGCCAATGTCCGCTGCCCGCTGTGGAATATCCACCACGCCTTCGATCGGCCCGGAGACATTTACCGCCAGCTCGTCGAGCTCGAGGACGGCAGCCGCTGGTTCACCCTGGCGCGCGCGGTGCGGCCGCTGTCGCGCACGCCGAGCGGGGTGACCGCCGAATTCGTCGTCGGGCTCGGTCTGTCGGCCGAGCTCGCGACGCCGCTGGCGATGGCCAAGGGGATGAACCTCATCGAGGGCGAGGCGACGCCGATCGGCCTCGGCTGCCGCCAATGCACGCGGATGAACTGCCCCCAGCGCAGCGCACCGCCGATCGGCCGGGCGATCCTCGTCAGCGACCGCGAACACGCGATCACGCCTTTCGCGTTTGCCGGGGACTAAAGATCCTCCCCAGGCCGAAGGCCGTCAGGGGAGGGGGACCGCGCCCGAAGGGCGTGGTGGAGGGGTCGCGAGCGGAGCGAGCCCCCGCCGCTGCCCAAGCGCCCAGCCCATATTTGGTCGCGATGCCCCTCCACCATTTTCTACGAAAATGGTCCCCCTCCCCTGACGCGCTTCGCGCTGGGGAGGATTTTACTGGTTCGAGGTTGCTCCGAGCCTGCGTTGGTCGGTTATATCAAATCGCTCCCGTGCTTCTTCAGCCGCTCGACCGCCTCCTTGACGCGCTGGCTGTCGCCGCGCGGCAGCACCAGCACCGCGTCCCTGGTCGCGACGACGATGAGGTCCGACACGCCGACCGCCGCCACCGTCACGCCCTCGCCGCGGATCAGGCAGTTTTCGGCATCGATCGCATGCACATCGCCGGCCAGCGCGTTGCCGTCGCCATCCTTGGCGGCGATGTCATGCAGCGCATCCCAGCTGCCGACGTCGGACCAGCCCATATCGATCGGCACGACGGCGACGCGCGCGGCCTTTTCCATCACCGCATAGTCGATCGAATCCGACGGGCAGGCGGCGAAGGCATGCTGGTCGGGGCGGAACACATTCC
>JAIVHR010000328.1 GCA_020200935.1 Sphingomonadales bacterium | reverse complement strand
CCGTCACCGCGAGTTCGGAGCGGATGCGCGAGCCGAGCGCCGGATAGACGCTGTCGAACCGCATCGTACCTTCGGCGGTGGAGACGCAGAGCTGGTCGCCCTGAATCGCGAAATCGCCGCACGGCCCGTCGACGCGGAGGATATCTGCCCGGTCGAGCGCGGCGCGGCAATTCTCGTCGAGATCGTGAGGGCCGCGCGGCGCGATCAAGGTCACATCGTCGCTATAGCTGCGCAGGAACAGCGCCTCCTGCGTTCCGTGATCGCCGGTGCCGATGACGCCGATCCGCCGGTCGGTGACCTCATAACCATCGCAGACCGGGCAATAGCGGAGCAGCCCGCGCGACAGCGCCTCGTCATGCAGGGCGTCCTCGATGCCCTCGGGCCGATAATTCTCGACTCCGGTGGCGAGAAGAACCGTGCGCGCCGCAATCCGCCGCCCGCCGATATCGACCTCGAAGCCGTCTTCGCCGACGATGAGCCCGGTGACCTTCGCCTCCTCGCGCACCGCGCCGTATTTCTTCGCCTGCGCCAGCATCCTGGCGAGCAGCTCGGTGCCGGCAATGCCGTCGGGAAAGCCGGCATGGTTGCGCGTGCAGGGGATCAGCGCGGCGCGGCTCGTGCCGCAATCGAACAGCCGGATCTTGAGGTGAAATCGCGCGAGATAGATCGCCGCAGCGAGCCCGGCCGGCCCGCCGCCGATGATCACGCAGTCTTCGGGGTCGTCCATAGGGCAGAATCCTGTTTGATCCGAAGCCGTTTTCGGCCGCCGCATATTGTCGGTCAACGGCAATCGGCGTATATACTTTTTGTATATACAGGAGGCGACGATGGGTAAGGAATATCGCTCGAAGATTTTCAAGTCGGGCAATTCGCTGGCCCTGCGCTTGCCCAAAGGGCTTGGCGCGAAGGAGGGTGCCGAGATGATCGTGCGAGAGGAGCAGGGCCGCTATATCGCCGAACCCGCTCCCGAAAAGCCGAAGAAAATCGACTTGACCGGAATCTACGGCTCGATGCCCGGCCTTAAGCCGCTCAAGCCCGAAGACCGGATCATGGAGCCGCGCGAGCTCGATTGGCAGGGAAAGCTTCTCAAGCGTGACTGATCCGGCCTATCTGCTCGATTCGAACAGCTGCATCTATATCCTCGAAGGATTGTCGGACGATCTGCGGGACGCAGTGGAGGCACGCGAGCCGGGCGTCATCGTGACATCGACGATTGTCTGGGCCGAGGTGATGCGCGGGATCGATCCCAGGGACAAGGTCGCAAAAGGCAAGATCCGTCGCCTTTTCGAAGCCATTCCCGCGTTGCCATTCGATCTCGCGGCGGCCAAGGCCTATCAGCGCGTGCCCTTCCGGCGGGGGCAATTCGATAGGTTGATTGCCGCCCACGCTC
>JAIVHR010000031.1:12318-17374 GCA_020200935.1 Sphingomonadales bacterium | reverse complement strand
CGCCACCCAGCGCACCCTTGCGCCCGCTCGGGTGGCCGGGCTCGTTGCTCATCTCGCGCCGGGCGAGCGGATTGAGCGCGAGGCGCTGATCGGCTTGCTCCAGGCCAATGGCTATGTCCGCACCGACACCGTCGCCGATGCCGGCGAATATGCGGTGCGCGGCGGCATCGTCGACCTGTTTCCCTCGGGCGAGAAGGAAGGGCTGCGGCTCGATTTCTTCGGCGACGAGGTGGATTCGATCCGCCGCTTCGACCCCGCCGACCAGCGCACCACGGGCCGTGTCGATCGCTTCACGCTCCTTCCGGCCTCCGAAGCGCTGCTCGACGAGGACAGCATTCGCCGGTTTCGCGGCGCCTATCGCGAATTGTTCGGCGCGACGGCGACCGGCGATCCGCTCTATCAGGCGATCAGCGAGGGGCGGCGGCTTGCCGGGATGGAGCATTGGCTGCCATTGTTCGAGGCCGAGCTGGCAACGCTCTTCGATCATCTCGGCGAGGATGCGGTGTTCGTTCGCGACGCCGGGGTTCCGGCGGCCGCCGATGCGCGCTTCGAAGCGATTCTCGATTATCACGAAAATCGCAAGACCGCGCAGACGAACGAAGCCGGCAGCTACCGTCCGCTCGATCCCGATACGCTTTATTTGCCGCGCGAGGATTGGGCCCGGCTCGTCGAAAGCACGCCGCTCCACCTGACCAGCCCGTTCCGCGAGCCCGAAAGCGCCGGCGTCGTCGATTTCGGCGTCACCGGCGCGCGCGACTTCGCGCCCGAACGCCAGGCCGGGAGCAATGTCTACAATGCCGTTGTCGAGCATATCCGCGCGCTGCGCGGAGAGGGCAAGCAAGTCGTCCTCGCTAGCTATTCGGGCGGGTCGCGCGATCGGTTGCAGGGGCTGCTCGAGGAACACGGCCTCGCCGATACGGCGCTGGCCGACGGCTGGCAGGCGGCGCTGGGGTCTTCTGTTCCCCCGCGAAGGCGGGGGTCCAGCCCCGACAGTGCCGATGGGACTGGGCTCCCGCCTTCGCGGGAGCACGCGCAGGGCAGGCACGCGACCGCCCTCGCCGTCATTCCGCTCGATCACGGCTTCGCCACCGACAGCCTCGCGATCCTTACCGAGCAGGACATGCTCGGCGATCGGCTGCGCCGCCGCGCCCGCCGCCGCAAGAGCGCCGACGCCTTTCTCGAAGAGCTGCAGACGCTCACCCCCGGCGATCTCGTCGTCCATGCCGAGCACGGCATCGGGCGCTATGAGGGGCTGACCTCGATCCCCGTCGGCAACGCGCCGCATGATTGCGTCGCGCTGACCTATGCCGGCGGCGACAAGCTCTATGTGCCGGTCGAAAATCTCGACGTGCTGTCGCGCTATGGCAGCGAGGAGGGCGCTTCGCTCGACAAGCTCGGCGGCGAGGGCTGGCAGCGGCGCAAGGCGCGGATGAAGGACCGCACCCGCGCGATCGCCAACGAGCTGATCGCGACCGCCGCCAAGCGCGCGCTGCGCAAGGCGCCCGCGGCCGAACCCGACTCCAGCTTCGCCGCCTTTGTCGACCGCTTCCCCTATGCCGAGACCGACGATCAGGAGCGCGTGATCGAGGAGGTGATCGAGGATCTCGGCAAGGGCACGCCGATGGACCGACTGGTTTGCGGCGATGTCGGCTTCGGCAAGACCGAGGTCGCCTTGCGCGCCGCCTATGTCGCGGCGATGGCGGGGATGCAGGTGGCGATCGTCTGCCCGACGACATTGCTCGCCCGCCAGCATT
This sequence comes from Sphingomonadales bacterium, assembly GCA_020200935.1. GTDB lineage: Bacteria > Pseudomonadota > Alphaproteobacteria > Sphingomonadales > Sphingomonadaceae > Parasphingopyxis. The sequence continues at coordinate 15,620 of JAIVHR010000031.1, read as the reverse complement.
ATACGAGCTTCAGCGAGCGCTTCGCCGGCTTTCCGATGGAGATCGGCCGGCTCTCGCGGCTCGTCCCCCCGGGTGAAGCGAAGAAGACGCGCGAGGGCATCGCCGACGGCTCGATCGACATCGTCATCGGCACCCACGCGCTGCTCGCCAAATCGATCGATTTCAGGCGGCTCGGCCTCGTCATCGTCGACGAGGAGCAGCATTTCGGCGTCGTCCACAAGGAGCGGCTGAAGGCGATGAAGGCCGACGTCCATGTGCTGACGCTGACAGCCACACCGATCCCGCGCACGCTGCAAATGGCAATGAGCGGGCTGCGCGAGCTGTCGGTCATCCAGACCCCGCCGATCGACCGGCTCGCGGTGCGGACATACGTCATGCCATGGGATCCGGTGGTGCTGCGCGAGGCGCTGCTGCGCGAGCATTATCGCGGCGGCCAGAGCTTCTTCGTCAGCCCGCGCGTCGCCGATCTGCCCGAGATCGAGGAGTTCCTGCGCGCGGAGGTGCCCGAGGTCAGCTACGTCATCGCCCATGGCCAGATGCCCGCCAAGGCGGTCGAGGAGCGGATGAGCGCCTTTTATGACCGCCAATATGATGTGCTGCTCTCGACGACGATCGTCGAATCGGGGCTCGACATCCCCTCGGCCAACACCCTGATCATCCACCGCGCCGACATGTTCGGCCTCTCGCAGCTCTACCAATTGCGCGGCCGCGTCGGCCGGGCCAAGGCGCGCGCCTATGCCTATCTGACGACGCCGGCCAACCGCATCGTCACCGAGGCGGCCGAGAAGCGGCTCGGTGTGCTCTCCGATCTCGAGACCTTGGGCGCCGGCTTTCAGCTCGCCAGCCACGATCTCGATCTGCGCGGCGCCGGCAATCTGCTCGGCGACGAACAGTCGGGCCACATCAAGGAGGTCGGCTTCGAACTCTACCAGTCGATGCTCGAAGAGGCGATCGTCGCCGCCAAGGCCGGCCAGGCCGGGCTCGAACCGCGCGAGGAGGAATTCTCGCCTCAGATCACCGTCGACGCGCCGATCATGATCCCCGAGGATTATGTCCCCGATCTCGATCTTCGCATGGGACTCTATCGCCGGATGAACGGCCTCGAGAACCGCCAGGAGGTCGAAAGCTTCGCCGCCGAGCTGATCGACCGTTTCGGGACGATCCCGGCACCGACCGAAAACCTGCTCAAGCTGATCGAGATCAAGCTCAACGCCAGGCGCGCGCATATCGCCAAGATCGATGTCGGGCCGCGCGGCGCGCTGGTCTCCTTTTTCAAGGACCATTTCCCCGATCCGGGCGGGCTGATCGGCTATATCGAACGGCTCAAGGGCAGCGCGCGGCTGCGCCCCGATCACAGGCTTGTCCTGTCCCGCAATTGGGGCGATCCGCAAACCCGGCTCAATGGCGCATTGCAGCTGTCGCGCGGCCTCTCGAAGATCGTTTCAGATTGACAGCAATCTGAAAAACCGTTCAAAGACAGAGCAGTGACGCGCCTCGGCGAACTCGATTTTCCCGACAGGGTTTCGCCGGCGCTTCCGGCCTGGGCGGCGCAATTGCTGTTCGCGGCGATCTGCACCTTGTTACCCATAGTCCTGCGCTGGGCCGTCGATCTGTTCGCCTTTGCGGCCGACCCCTTCTCGCTCATCTATCTTGGCGTATTGGTGGCGACCCTGTTCGGCCGCTGGCAATGCGGGCTCCTGACGCTCGCCGCCTCGACGCTCTATGCCTGGTATTTCGTACTTCCCGAATCTCGCAGCTTCGCCTTCGAAATCGAAGGCGATGGCGCAAAAACCGTCGTCAATGTCCTGACACTCCTCGGCATCGTTTTCCTTTCCGAGATCTTTCGCCGCGTAGCGCGCAACGCGGCCGCCGAATGCAGTCGGCAGATTGCCGACCGCGAGCTGCTGCTGACCGAATTCGATCATCGGGTGCGCAACAATTTCGCCAACGTCACCGCGCTGCTCCAGCTCCAGTTGCAGCGCGCCGACAATGACGTGGCGCGAGACATGCTGCAGGCGGCGATCGGCCGGGTCGAGGGCATCGCGCAGGCCAACCGCTATCTTTTCATCGCCGGCGCGGGCGAACGGATCTGCGCGCATGATTATCTGAACGAGCTTTGCGCCGCGCTGACCGAAGCTTTGTTCGCCGGGTCCCCGATCGAGCTGGAATGCGACACCGCCGCCGAGATGATTTCGAGCGACAAGGCGGCGACCATCGGCCTCGTCGTCAACGAGCTGGTGACCAACGCCGCCAAACATGCCTTTCCGGACGGCAAATCCGGACGGATCACGGTCGAATTCACCCGCTCCGAGGATTGTTGCAGGCTCGCCGTCGCCGATGACGGGGTCGGCATCAACGGCAGCAAGCGGCCGGGCAGCCTCGGCCACCGGCTGATGGATGCGCTTGTCCAACAGCTCGAAGGGACGCTCGAAACGCGGACCGGTCCCGATGGAACCCGCGTGACGCTCGTCTTTCCCGCCGACTAGGCGGGGTGCGCGGCAAGCAATTCCATGAGTTCACTCTCATCGACAGGCGGCGAACACAGATATCCCTGGTAGAAATCGCAGCCTTCCTCGGCGAGCAGCGCCAGCTGGTCTTGGGTCTCGACTCCTTCGGCGATCACCGTCAGATCGAGCGAGCGCGCCATCTCGATCACCCCGCTGACCACCACCCGGTCGCGCGGGCCGCCGGCGATATCCTGGCTCAGCCGCCGATCGAGCTTGAGATAATCGAGCGGCAATGACTTGAGATAGGCGAGGCTCGAATAGCCGGTGCCGAAATCGTCGATCGCAACCCGAAGCCCGGCCTCGCGCAGCCGTGCCAGCTGTTCGGCGGCGGCGCCGAGATCGGCGATCAACCCGCTTTCGGTGATCTCGACGGTCAGCCGGTCATGCGCAAATCCCGACTCGTCGATCCGGGCGAGCAGCGCCTGGCAGAAATCGGGTTCGGCCATCTCCGCCGAGGTGACGTTGACCGCGACCCGAAGACCGGCGCGCGCATCTTTCCACGCTGCCGCCATGGCCAGCGCCTTGGCCTGGATATGCGCCGACAGTTCGACCAGACGATCGGCGCGCTCGGCGGCCGCGAGCAGCGCATCGGCGCCGAGCATGCCGAGCTGCGGGTGGCGCCAGCGGGCGAGCGCTTCGACGCCGGCGATCTCGCCGCGGAGGATCGCGACCTGCGGCTGGAAGACGATCTCGATCTCCTGCTTTTCGATCGCCGCGACGAGATCGATCTCGAGCCGGTTGGCATGGCTCGCCGCGCGTTCGGCATCGCTGCCGAAGATGCGGATCGCGTCGCCC